>JANMTH010000316.1:0-12455 GCA_031390305.1 Thermoflexaceae bacterium | reverse complement strand
CCCGGGTTCAGCGTCACGGTTGGCGACCTCTTCTTGCCGCTCGAAGGCTGATCGTTCCCTTCTCACACCGTGGCACGGCTGGTACCTTCGCGCGATGCAGGTAGATGCGGTGATCGTCGCGGCGGGGTCGTCGACGCGTTTCGGCGGCGATAAGCTGACGGCGAACCTCTGCGGCCGGCCGGTCTTGGCCTGGACGCTGGCGGCGTTCGAAGCAGCCCCGTCGGTAGCCGGGATCGTGCTCGTCGCAGGGGCGGACCGGCTGGACGAGCTGGCGGCGCTGGCGAAAACCTGGGCGCCGGAGAAGTTTCGTCTGGCCGTGTGCGGGGGCGCCAGGCGGCGGGACAGCGTGGAAGCCGGACTGCGGGCCTGCCGCACTCGTTATGTCGCAATACAGGATGGCGCCCGGCCGATGGTCACGCCTGACTTCATCGACCGTGTGGTCGCGGGCGCAGAGGGCCAACGCGGAGCTATCGCGGCGGTCCCCGTGACTGACACGATCAAGGAGGTCGATGGTGATCGGATCGTCGACCACCCCGAACGGTCGCGGCTGTGGGCGGCGCAAACGCCGCAGGTGGTTCTGCGCCAGGCATGGCTCGATGCGGCCAGAGCGAGCGACAACGACGAGACGGACGACGCGGCGATGCTTGCGCGGCTCGGCCTGGAGTGTGTCGTCATCGAAGGATCGGCGGAGAACATCAAGGTGACGCGGCCGCTCGACATGGAGATCGCGGCCGCGATCCTGCGGCTACGAGGGATGGCGGGATGATTCGGGTGGGCATCGGGGAGGACATCCATCGCGTGGACGACGGACGGACGCTCGTGCTTGGTGGGGTGATCATCGAAGAGGGGCCGGGACTCGCCGGCCACAGCGACGCCGACGCGCTGCTCCACGCCATCACGGACGCCGTGCTCGGGGCGGCGGCGCTCGGCGACATCGGACGCCACTTTCCGCCGAACGACCCGCAGTTCGCACACGCGGATAGCGCGGACTTCCTGCGGAAGGCGCTTCAACTCGCGCGCGAGGCCGGCTGGGAGATCGGCAATATCGATAGCACCGTTCGGGCCGAGCGTCCGAAGCTGAAGCCCTACATCGAACACATGCGCGAGCGGATCGCAGAGGTCTGCGGCATCGCCGTCGCACAGGTGAGCGTGAAGGCGAAAACGGCCGAGGGGCTGGACTCCGTCGGCCGTGGCGAAGCGATGTTCGCGACGGCGATCGTCCTCCTGGAACTGCGTTAACGGAGGCTGACGGGCTCTTCCTTTTCGCCAAGGCCGAGCTGTTGCTGAGCCCGTTCGAAGCTGCCGCGGCCGCCGTCGAGCAGGCGGCAGACGAGCCTCGTGGCGGCGGGAGTGAGGTCGCGGAAGGCCGTATGGAGCACGACACCGCTCCAGGAACGCTCGGCGTGCACGCAATCGCAGGGGAGGGTGACGAGTCCAGCCGGGGTCTCTATCTGGAGGTCGAAGGCATCTTCACCGGTCCAGGCGGGGACATGGACGGCCGCGCCACGCTCTGAGATGTCGAGGACGTTCGCGGGAAGCGAGGGCTGATTGCGGGCACGGACCCAGCCGAGGGTGTAGGCCGGGAACCGGGGAGCGGAACGCTTGTCCCGCGTAATTCGCCAGGGGGTGAGCAGGCGAAGGTCCCAGGCGCCCTGGGTGGCGGGCGCGACGGAAACGTGGGCGTGCCGCTGGCCGGCCCCCTCACCGGCGAGAGCGACGGCCGAAGTCGGGAGGACCCGGGCGCCGGTGACGGCGACACGCATCCGGCGTTCATCGGCGTGGATGACGCGCGCATCCAGAATCGCTCCGCCTGCACGTGCGCCCGTAAGAATTCCGAGCCGTGAGCCCGGGGAGAGTGGATCACTCATGGCAAGAGTGTCGGCAGGAATGGGACTCGCCCGTAGACGGAGGGGGCGCCAACGGAAGGAGGAATTTGATTGAAGCGCTCGATTCGACCTATACTCGCCACGAAGTTCAGCGAAGGAGGCAGGGCCATGGTCAACCGATTCACGACACGAATGCGAATGCACAACGGACCTTGCCGCACTCTGCCCAGACGCTGACGCACGTTTCCCAACGATCTTTCAGCGCCGTGGGCATCCGCTCCACGGCGTTTTCCTTTCCGGCGTTGTCCCCGGAGATGAGGGCCTGGAGCGCTTCCTCAGATCAGGACACCGGGAGGGATTCATGGGATCAGCACAGGCTATGGCGGTGGCGGAGGCCACCGACTGGCGGGAGCGAGGCGAACCGGTCGCCCTCCATGTCGAGGCGGCGACCAAGGCGTTCACCTCGGGACGCCCATTCCTGAAGCGGTTGGTTGGCCGCGGCGGGCCGGGAAAGCGAGTCCTGGCCGTCGATGCGATGACGTTCGCGGTGAAGCGGGGCGAGATCTTCGGGATCCTCGGACCGAACGGGACCGGCAAGAGTACGCTCATCCGCCTGGTTTCGACGCTGCTCACGCCAGATTCCGGACAGATCCAGGTATTCGGCCACGATGTCGTAAAAGACGAAGGCGTTGTGAAACGGCTGATCAACCGGGTATCGGTCGAACCATCGTTCTTCAAAAAGCTCTCGCCGATGGAGAACCTGCTCTACGGGGCACGGCTGTACGACGTCGATAGCGGTTTCGCTCGCGTCCGCGCCGTAGAAATTCTGACCCGCCTGGGGTTGGACAAGCGCTCCATCTGGTCGCCGATGGAGGACATGTCGCGGGGCATGCAGCAGAAGGTCGCGATCGCCAGGGCGTTCTTGTCCTCGCCGATGTTGCTGCTCCTGGACGAGCCCACGACGGGCCTGGACCCGCATTCGAAGCGGGAAGTGCAAGCGTTCGTGCGCGAGATCCGGGACGAGCACGACGCCACCGTCATTCTCTGTACGCACGACATGAACGAAGCCGATCAACTTTGCGATCGAATCGCGATCGTGGACCACGGCCGGATCGTGGCGCTCGACACGCCAGCCGGCCTCAAAGCCCTGGTGCGGAGCGACGAACGGCCCGAGCCGACTCTGGAGGACGTCTTCCTCCAACGCACCGGCCGCAGCATTGAAGAGGACATTGAGGTGAAGAGATGACGCTGGCATTGCAACGCGAACACCGTACGAGTTACGCCTTCGTGGAACGCAACATCAACCTGACGCGGCGGTACTGGGGCTGGGAGGTAGTCTGGATCCTCTACACCGTCGCGAACTCGCTCGCCGTCGTGCTTATCGCGCGGGGCGTGAACACGTCGGTCGGGGCCGCGGCACTGACTGACGCGCAGATCAATCAGCTCGTGCTGTTCCTCGCCATCGGAGCGCTGGTGTGGCACTACCTCGCGGTGGTCTTCGAAACGGTGAGCGACATGATCAGCCTGGAACGTTGGGAAGGGACGATCGAGTACACATTCATGGCGCCGGTGCGCCGCTCCACGCACATGGTGGGGATGGCGGTGTTCTCGTTGGTGTACGGGTTTCTGCACACGGCGGTCGTGCTCGTCGTCATCGTTTTGGCGTTTGGCCTCGAAATGGGGAATGCGGACTACCTGTCGGCGGTGCTGGTCCTCCTGATGGGGAGCGTTAGCCTGATCGGGATCGGGATAATGGGGGCGACCCTGCCCCTTCTCTACCCTGAGCGCGGGATGCAGATGACACACGTCATCCAGGCGGCGCTCGTGCTCATCTCGGGGGTCTACATCGCCGCCGACCAGATGCCGGAACCGCTGGCGACGCTTTCGGTGATCAGCCCGGCGCGGTACGTCATCGAAGGCATTCGGGCGGCGCTGATCGACGGCGATTCGGTGGCCGATCTGTGGCCGACGATGCTGGGATTGCTGGGCGCCGGGCTCGTGTTGATCCCGGCGGGTGTCTGGGTGTTCAGCCAGGGCGAACGGTACGCGAAGCGCACCGGCCGCCTGAAGCGAAGCGGCTAAAAGGCCTCGGGCCGCGGAAAAAAGCAGAAGGGGCGTCCACGCGTGGGCGCCCCTTCTGGATTCGCGAAGTTGTTCCGGGCGAAGCCTATTCGGCTTCGTCCTCTCCATCGCCGATCATTTCGTCGCCGTCATCGTCCGGGAGGGCGTCGAGGTCGCCGTCCTCCGCATCGATGATGACGGCGCCACGGCGGGCGAAGCTCCCAGCCTCACGCTCGGCCAGCATCCGTTCGAGTTCCGCTTCCTCTTCGAGGAGGAGGGATTCTGGCAGATCGAGCTCGGCCATGTGTTCGCGCCGGGCGACCACGATCTCCGAGCGCGCCGGGATGAGCTTGCCGATGATGACGTTCTCCTTGAGGCCACGAAGGCTGTCGATCATGCCATCGACGGAGGCGTTCGTGAGGACGCGCGTGGTCTCCTGGAAAGAGGCGGCGGCGAGCCACGAATCCGTGTTGAGGGAGGCCTTGGTGACGCCGAGGAGCACGGGCTGAGCGGTTGCGGGCTCGCCACCCTCGGCGATCTTGGCGTTGTTCTTCTCCTCGAATTCGCGGCGATCGACGAGGTCGCCGGGGAGGAAGCCGGTGTCACCAGGGTGGTCCACCTTCACGCGCCTAAGCATTTGGCGGGTGATCACCTCGATGTGCTTGTCGTTGATGACGACGCCCTGTGACTTGTAGACCTTCTGAACCTCATCGACCATGTACTTTCGGACCGCGTCGCGGCCCTGAATCGAGAGGATGTGCTGTGGGTTCTTGGCGCCATCGGTGACCTGGGCGCCAGCGTTCACATAGTCGCCGGTATCCACCATCAGGCGGGCGGCGGCGGGAATCGCGTATTCACGCTCCTCCCGTTCCTCATACACGACCTGGACGAGGTCACCCTTGATGTGAACCGTCCCGGAGATGCGGGTGACGACCTGGCCGACGAGGGCGGCGTCGCCTTCGCCCTTGGCGGCGGCGACGATCGTCCCTGCGTTCACGTGATCGCCTTCCTTGACGCGGGCTTCGCCGCGCTTCGGCACCTTGTACTCCTCGACGAGGGTGTCGAGGTTGGTGACGCGAACAACGCGGCGCTCGTTGTCCATGACGATCTCCACGGAGCCGTCGATTTCGCTGATGATCGCTTCGCCCTTGGGGGCGCGCGCTTCGAACAGCTCTTCGACGCGTGGGAGACCGCTGGTGATGTCTGTCTGGCTGGCGACGCCGCCGGTGTGGAAGGTACGCATGGTGAGCTGGGTGCCTGGTTCGCCGATGGACTGGGCGGCGATGATGCCAACGGCCGTCCGCAGCTTGACCAGTTGGCCGCGGCCAAGGTCCCGTCCGTAGCAGAGCCCGCAGATTCCGCGTTCGGCCTCGCAGGACATCGGCGTGCGCACGAAGACGCGCGGGATGCGGCGGGCGTCGACCTCGTCGGCGACCTCTTCCGAGATCTCCTGATATCGATCGCAAAGGACTTCGCCAGTCGATTCATCGACGACGGGGATGGAGGCATAGCGGCCGATGATGCGGTCGCGGAGCGATTCGAGGGTCTCACTCCCCTCTTCACGTTCGATCCAGAGGCCGCTGTTGGTACCGCAATCGTCCTCGAGGATGATCACGTCCTGGGCAACGTCGATGAGGCGGCGTGTCAGGTAACCGGAGTCGGCCGTGCGGAGCGCGGTATCGGCGAGACCCTTGCGGGCGCCGTGGGTGGAGATGAAGTATTCGAGGACGGTGAGGCCTTCACGGAAGGAGCCACGGATCGGAAGCTCGATGACGCGGCCGTTCGGGTCGGCCATGAGGCCACGCATGCCGGCCATCTGGCGGATCTGGGTGATGTTGCCCTTGGTGCCCGAGCTTGCCATGTAGTTGAGCGAGCCGTATTCCGGCATCCGCTCCTTGATCGCGTTTTCGATCTCTTTGGTCGTCTCACTCCAGACCTTGACGGTGCCCTCGTACCGCTCTTCGTCGGTAATCAGGCCCATTTCGTACTGGTCGCGAAGCTCATCGACGTGGGCGTCCGCGGCCTTCAGGAGCTGCGGCTTGATCTTCGGCACCTGGATTTCGTGGATCGCGATCGTGACACCGCTGCGGGTGGCGTAGTGGAAGCCGGTGTTCTTAATTCGATCGACGACTTCGGCTGTCGCTTCGCCGCCGAGTTCGCGGTAGCAGGCGGCGACCACTTCGCGAAGGTGGGGGCGATCCATGCCGTCGTTCTGGAACGGAAGTTCGTCGGGCACGACTTCGTTGAAGATAATCCGGCCGACCGAGGTGGCGATGAGGCGCGCCCGCGGCACCCCGTTCGCGTCGATCACGGGAAGGTCGAGCACGCCATTGGCCATGACCGGGCGTTCGGTGCGGACGCGGATAGGAGCGCGGAGTTCGACGACGCCGAGGTCGAAGGCGAGCCGGGCCTCGGCGAAGGAGCCGTAGACGCCATCGGCCTGGCGGCCCTCGACGGGCTTGTAGGCGCCGCGCCCGCTGGCGGCGATGTCGGTCATGTAGTAGCAGCCGAGCACCATATCGAGCGAAGGCGCGACGATGGGGTTGCCGCTGGCCGGCGAAAGGAGGTTGCGGGTCGACATCAGGATCTGCTTGGCCTCGGCCACGGCCTCGCGGCTAAGGGGGACGTGGACCGCCATCTGGTCGCCGTCGAAGTCGGCGTTGAAGGCGGTGCAGACGAGGGGGTGGAGCTGGATGGCCGAGCCCTCGATGAGCACCGGCTGGAACGCCTGGATGCCCAGGCGGTGGAGGGTGGGGGCGCGGTTGAGGAGCACGGGACGGTCCCGGATCACCTCATCCAGGACATCCCAGACTTCCGGCCGGGCGCGTTCCACGATGCGCTTGGCGCTCTTGATGTTGTGGGCCAGGCCCTTGGCCACGAGGGAGTGCATGACGAACGGCTTGAAGAGTTCCAGGGCCATCCGCTTGGGAAGGCCGCACTGGTTCAGCTTCAGTTCTGGGCCGACGACGATGACGGACCGGCCGGAGTAGTCCACACGTTTGCCGAGCAGGTTCTGGCGGAACCGGCCCTGCTTCCCCTTGAGCATGTCGCTCAGGCTCTTCAACTTGTGGTTGCCACTGCCGCTGACGGCGCGGCCGCGACGGCCGTTGTCGATCAGGCTATCGACCGCTTCCTGGAGCATCCGCTTCTCGTTGCGGATGATGATTTCTGGCGCGCCGAGGTCCAAAAGCCGCTTGAGGCGGTTGTTGCGGTTGATCACACGGCGGTAGAGGTCGTTCAGGTCGCTGGTGGCGAAGCGGCCGCCATCGAGCTGGACCATCGGCCGAAGGCTGGGTGGGAGCACCGGCAGGACCTGGAGCACCATCCACTCCGGCTTGTTGCCGGAAGAACGGAGCGATTCGACGACGTTCAGGCGCTTGGTGGCCTTCTTGCGCCGCTGGCCGCTGGCCGTCAGGATTTCGCCCTTGAGCTTGGCGCGCATCACCTCGAGGTCGATCCGCTGGAGGACCTTGAGAACGGACTCGGCGCCCATGCCAGCCTTGAAGACGTGGCCGAACAGGTCGGAGAGTTCGCGGTAGCGGGTCTCGGTAAGGAGGACGACGCGATCTTCGGCGATCGGATCGACGAGACCTTCGAGATCGACGAGGCGTTCCCGGTACTGCTGTTCGACCTCGTCGCGAATGCCCTTCTCCTTCTCCTGGAGGGGGTGGAGTTCGTCGTAGAGTGCGGCCTTGGCGTCGTCGAGCGCGTTATCGGCGACGAGCGACTCAGCGTGCTTCATCTTTTCGGTCTCTTTGTCGAAGGCGATGAGCTTCTTGTCGCCTTCGCGCTGGACGCGGGTGATGACGGCCTTGGTGATCTTGGCGCCCTTTTCGACGACGACATCGCCGAGGTAGGCCACTTCCTCGTCGAGGGGCGAGCCGAGGAGGGGAGTGACGCGATCGACGGCGCGGGCGACGGCGGCGGAGAAGGCATCTCGGGAGATTTGGCGCTCGGCGCCGATCGTCCGGGTGCGTTCGACAACGCGCTCCTGGAGCTGAGCGTTCGCCGCTTCGAGTTCGAGTTCGAGCTTTTCGCGGCGGGGGCGCACTTCAGCGACGCGCTCTTCGATAACGCTGGCGAGCTCTTCCTTGAGGCGGCCGATTTCGTGTCGCCGGGCGGTGTCATCGACTTCCGTGATCATGTACTGGGCGAAGTAGAGGACGCGTTCCAGGTTCCGCGGCGAGATATCGAGAAGGAGGCCGAGCTTGCTCGGCGTGCCTTTCACGAACCAGATGTGACTGACGGCGCTGGCCAGTTCGATGTGGCCCATGCGTTCGCGGCGGACCTTCTCGCGGGCGACTTCGACGCCGCACTTATCGCAGATGATGCCCTTGTAGCGGACGCGCTTGTACTTACCGCAGTAGCACTCGAAGTCCTTGGTGGGGCCGAAGATCTTCTCGCAGAAGAGGCCGTCCTTCTCGGGCTTGAGGGTACGGTAGTTGATGGTCTCCGGCTTTGTTACTTCGCCGTACGACCACGAACGGATCTGTTCGGGGCTGGCGAGCGAGATGCGGACCTGGTTGAAGTCGTTAACTTCGAGCATTGTTGAAGAGATCCTCCGCTTCGAAGCCCGAGAGATTGATCCCGAGCTCGGGCATGTCGGTGGACGTATCGTCGATGAAGGAGACGGAGCTACCTTCATCGTTGGAGACCTCGACCGAGAGGCCGAGGCTCTGGAGTTCCTTGACGAGGACCTTGAACGATTCGGGCACGCCCGGCTCGAGCACATCTTCGCCCTTGACGATCGCTTCGTAGGTTTTCACACGTCCGACGACGTCGTCGGATTTCACGGTGAGGAGCTCCTGGAGGATGTGGGCGGCGCCGTACGCTTCCAATGCCCAGACTTCCATTTCGCCGAAGCGCTGGCCACCGAACTGCGCCTTACCACCCAGCGGCTGCTGGGTGATGAGCGAGTACGGGCCGGTACTGCGGGCGTGAATCTTGTCCTCGACGAGGTGGATGAGCTTGAGCATGTAGATGTAGCCGACGGTGATCGGCTGGTCGAACGATTCGCCGGAACGTCCGTCGTAGAGCTGCATCTTGCCGAAGAGCGGAGGCGGGATGTTCGTCGCCTTGTAGAAGACGTTCGCCAGCTCTTCGAGCTGTTCGATCGGGAGGCCCCTGACATCGGAATGGCCAACCTGTTCGAGCCAGATCTCGAGGCAGGCCCGCTTCGCCGTCTCCGGTTCGTGGCGGGTGAACATCGCGGCCCCGTCGTAGCCCTTCTCTTCGAGCCATTCGAGGGCGATGTCGAGGTCGAAGCCGCGATCGCGTGGGTCGATGTAGTAGACAGCGCCTGACTCCATGGCGAGCCATGCGCGAGCCAACGAATCATCGATGTCGGTATCGTTCGCGCCATCGAAGACGGGCGTGACGGCGCGGAAGCCGAGGGCGTTGGCGGCCCATCCGAGGTGGGTCTCCAGCACCTGGCCGATGTTCATGCGGCTGGGGACGCCGATCGGATTGAGGATGATGTCGATCGGCGTGCCATCCTCCAGGTAGGGCATGTCCTCACGCGGGAGGATGCGGCTGATGACGCCCTTGTTGCCGTGACGGCCGGCCATCTTGTCGCCTTCGGAGAGCTTCCGGCGCTGGGCGATGCTGACGCGGACGAGCTTGTTCACTCCGGCCGGGAGCGACTCGTGGTCGTCGCGGCTGAAGACCTTAACGTCGATGACCTTGCCCTTTTCGCCGTGGGGAACGCGCAGGCTGGTGTCTTTCACCTCGCGGGCTTTTTCGCCGAAGATGGCGCGAAGGAGCTTCTCCTCCGCGGTTAGTTCGGTCTCGCCCTTGGGCGTGATCTTGCCGACGAGGATGTCGCCTTCGCGGACATCTGCGCCGATGCGGATGATGCCGTCCTCGTCGAGGTCGCTGAGGCTCTCTTCGCCAACGTTCGGGATGTCCCGGGTGATGTCCTCGGGGCCGAGCTTCGTATCGCGTGCTTCCACTTCGTGCTTTTCGATGTGGATCGAGGTGAACTTATCCTCGCGGATCAGGTTCTGGCTGATGATGATGGCGTCTTCGAAGTTGTAGCCTTCCCAGCTCATGAAGGCACAGAGGACGTTCTGGCCGAGGGCCAGGTCGCCGAACTGGGTGCTGGAGCTATCGAGGAGCGGGTCGTTTTTCTTCACCCGCTGGCCACGGAAAACGATTGAGCGCTGGTTCAGGCAGGTGCCCTGGTTGGAGCGCATGAACTTTACGAGCGGGTAGTTAACGATCCCGAGTTCGGGATCGTCGTAGCGGATGGTGACACGGGCGCCGCTAGCCTCGGTGACTTCGCCATCGCCGGCGGCGACGACGACGTGGCCGCTATCGACGGCGGTGCGGCGCTCCATGCCCGTGCCGACGAGGGGCACTTCCGGCCGGACGAGGGGCACCGCCTGGCGCTGCATGTTCGAACCCATGAGGGCGCGGTTGGCGTCGTCGTGTTCGAGGAAGGGGATGAGCGCCGTCGCGACGGAGACCATCTGCTTGGGCGAGACATCGAGGAAGTCGATCTGTTCGGCCGCGACCATCTTGAAGTCCTCGCTGACGCGAGTTTCAATCCGCTCCTCGATGAAGTGGTTCATCTCATCGAGCGGCGTGTTGGCCTGGCCGACGATGAACTTGTCCTCTTCATCGGCGGTGAGGTAGCGAATGTCGTTGGAGACGAAGGGGCGAATCGGCACGCTGGCGCCGTGCGCCCGGAGCTTCGTGGCGAGCTTCTCGTCGATGATGGAGCCGGCGGCGGCGATGACCTTGCCGGAGTTGTCCTCGATATCGATGCGGACGGTCTGACCGAGCAGATGCGGCGAATCGAGCGAAAGCTCCTTGATGACCATGCGATACGGCGTCTCGATGAAGCCGAAGTCGTTGAGCCGGCCGTACGTGGCGAGCGAGCCGATGAGGCCGATGTTCGGGCCTTCCGGCGTCTCGATCGGGCAGATCCGGCCGTAGTGGCTGTGGTGAACGTCGCGCACGTCAAAGCCGGCGCGATCACGGGAGAGACCACCGGGCCCGAGGGCGCTGAGGCGGCGCTTGTGCGTCAATTCGGCCAGCGGATTCGTCTGGTCCATGAACTGGGAGAGCTGGCTGCCGCCGAAGAACTCCTTCATGGCGGCAACCACAGGCCGGATGTTAATCAGGGCGCTCGGCGTGGCTTCTTCGGGGTCCGTAATCGTCATCCGTTCGCGAACGACGCGTTCCATCCGGAGGAGGCCGACGCGGAACTGTTGCTGGATGAGTTCACCGACAGCGCGCACGCGGCGGTTCCCGAGGTGGTCGATGTCGTCGTGGTGGCCGCGCCCGTTATTGATGTTGACGACTTCGCGCATGATCGAGACGAGGTCGTACGGCCGGAGCCAGCGCTGCGTCGTCGGGTTTTCGAGTTCGAGACGGCGGTTGACCTTGTGGCGGCCAACGCGGCCGAGGTCGTAGCGGCGGGGGTTGAAGAAGAGGGTGTTGACCAGGGTCCGGGCGTTTTCGAGCGTCGGCGGGTCGCCGGGCCGGATGCGGCGATAGAACTCGAGGAGCGCCTCGTGCTTGTTCTTCGTCGGTTCCTTGGAGATCGTCGTGATCATGTACTGGTGAATGTCGCTCGTATCGACGAGTTCGAACATCCGGATCACGCGGTCGTCGGAGCCGAGCTCCATCTCGAGTTCACGCGCGGCCGAATCGCGGGCCTTGTCGTCTTCGGGCGGATGGCCGGGGACGCTGGCGCGATCGAAGGCGGCGAAGTACTTGGCGAAGCGCGGATTGTCGCGGTCGCCGGGAAGGAGGCCGGGGACATCGATCGCGCGGATGAGGATGGAGACGGGGATCTTGCGCTTGCGGTCCACCTTGACGGAGACGACGTTGCGGTTCGACGTTTCGAATTCGAGCCAGGCGCCGCGGTTCGGGATGAGCTTGCCATAGGCCAGCTTGCGCCCAGAGGCGGGGTCGGTCTCGATGGTGTAGTAGACACCGGGCGAGCGGACGAGCTGGGAGACGACGACGCGCTCGGCGCCGTTGATAATGAAGGTGCCGCGGTCGGTCATGAGCGGGAAATCGCCGAAGAAGAGGCGCTGCTCCTTAATCTCGCCGGACTCCTTGATATGGAGTTCGACATCGACGAAAAGGGGGGCGGCGTACGTCATGTCGCGTTCGCGGCACTCATCCTGGGAGTGCTTGGAATCGCGGAACTCGTACTCGCCGAAGATGAGATCCATCTTCGAGCCGGTGAAGTCCTGGATCGGCGAGATCTCGTCGAGAAGCTCGCGGAGGCCTTCCCGCTTGAACCAGTCGAAGGAATCGATCTGGATCTTGATGAGGCTGGGGATATCGAGGACGTTGGCGATGTGGCCGTAGGTCTGGACTTCGAGAGGGGACGAGATACCCCTCCGCGCAATTTCGCGCGTAGTTGTCATCCTGCAGCTACTCCTTCAGGACCTGGTGGGCGAATGGCGCAATGAGACAGGGACGGTTGGGTGGACGTTTGGGAAAGCAATGGGCATGGCAAGCCATCTCCTAGCCTAGAAGACGGCGTGGCAAGCGTCAACACATAGCTCGCGCCCGGCGCGGGACGCGCGACGTGATTTCCATAGTATT
>JANMTH010000281.1:0-2744 GCA_031390305.1 Thermoflexaceae bacterium | reverse complement strand
CTGCTCACCCTTACCGCCATTCCGGTCACGCGACACCATGTCCAGCCGCATCTGCTCGCCGCCGGAGTAGGGCTCGGCAGTCTTCGAGACGCCGCGAGCAGCGTCCATCACCGGGGCGTCCGCGATGCAGCCGGTGTACTTCGCCATGCCGCCCGCGATCACCTGAAAGTCCTCCGGCAGGTGGGCGAAGAGCCGCTCCCGGTCCGTCTGCAAACCGGACGCCCGCCAGACGAGGAAGCGCATCAGTTCGCTCAACTGGCGCTCCTCCGCTTCCACCGCGCCCTTCCCAATCACCGCCCGCGCGAGCCCCCGGCCGTCCGGACAGGGTCCCCCGATTGGTACGGACGCAGGGTCTGCGAACGCGAGTACCGGGTTGGCCTGGCCTGGAGAGATCGTCGTGCAGACCAGCACTTCCTGATCAGCGCTATGCCGCTCGGACAGCTCGGCGATACACGCTGGCGCGCCAGCGCAGACCGCCTCGATCGTGTCGCGGGCCTCGCGTGGCATCGCCGAATCGCCGCAGGCGGCCAGCGCGAGCCCGCAGGTCAGGACCGCGAGGGCAGCGCGGATCATAGCTTCTTCAGACTCCGCGCGACCTCGAGAAGCGTTTCCAGCGGCTCGGGCGCCTGGATAGCCCAGAGCCGCCCCCCTTCGAACCAGTTGCGTGCTGAGGATTCGTACCCGCGCCTGCCGCGCGGGAGCCGCTGACGGAACCCCCTCCCTTGCGGTCGGGGCTCGGTGGGCCGGTTTCGGTGGGTGCAGGCCGGGCGGATAGGCGGCTGCCTATCGGTAGGCAGCAGAAGCGTGGATGATTGTTTTCGACGCGCCTCCATACGCCCACTTCTTTAATCGGGATATGCAAAGCATGATTACCGCGTCGTAAAAACCCGGGAAAGACGGGCCTTGGCGGTGACCGCGGGCCACAACTCAGTTCGGGCGGTAACGGACCGGGAGGTGCTTGATCCCGCCGACGTGCAGGCTCTGCGCCACCAGCTCCGGTTTGCCCGCCAGTTCCATGTTCCCGAGAATCGGCGCCAGCTCCCGGAACATCGTCCGCAGCTCCCAGCGGGCGAGGTTGGCGCCCAGGCAGAAGTGCTCGCCGTAGCCACCGAAGGCGTAGTGGGGGTTCGGGTCGCGGGTGATGTCGAACTTATACGGGTCCGGGAAGACGTCCTCGTCGCGGTTCGCCGAGGGGTACCAGAGCCCGACCGTCTGGCCCTTCTTGATCTTCACGCCACGGATCTCCGTGTCCTGCACGGCCGTGCGGGCGAACTGGATGACGATCGACGTCCAGCGGAGGATCTCCTCGACTGCCGTATCGACCAGGTTCGGGTTTTCGCGAAGGAGCTGAAGCTGGTCCGGGTGTTCGAGGAGGGCCTTCACGCCGCCCGTCATGGCGTTCCGGGTGGTCTCGTTGCCGGCCGCCAGAAGAAGCGTGATGTAGCTCAACAGCTCGCGCGTGGTCATCGGTTCGCCTTCGACGCGCGCCTGGACGAGCCGGCTGATCAGGTCCGTGCCATCCCCGGCGTCGCGCCGCTGCTCGATCAGGCGGAGGTTGTAGTCCTCCCACTCCTGGGCCATCGCCCTCAACGTCTCTTCGCGATTCATCCCTGGGATCTGGAACTCCGGGTCGCCCGCGCCGACGAGGACCTCCGTCCAATGGAAGATCTTGTCCCAGTCCTGGCGGGGGATATCGGCCATCTCGCAGATCGCCGCGACCGGGAGCTTGCAGGCGAGTTCGTGGACGAAATCCACCGTTTCGCCCGCCGGGAAGCGCTCGGCCAGGACCTTCGCGAAATCGCCAACGTAGCGTGAGCCGAGGTCGTCGAAGTGGCCTTCGAGCTGAGCCATCGCCCTTGGCGTGAAGTTGGGGCTGACGAAGCGGCGGTAGGTGCGGTGCTCGGGCGGGTCCATGAAGACGATATCGGGCACGTCATCGAGCGAGCCGCCGAACTTATCGACGCGCCGCTGGCGGGAGCGCTCACCGATCTCGAGCGCTTCGATGTCCGTCAGCCGGAGCCGCTGGCGGTTCGAAAAGAGTTCGGGACTGCGCGAAACGAAGGCGATGTCTTCGTACTTCGTGATAGCCCAGAAGGGCTCGAAGCCCGGCCGTTCGTACCAGAACACCGGGGCCTCGCGGCGGAGAAGGTCCCACGCCTCCCATGGATAGCCGCGTTCGACGTAGAGCGCGGTATCGGTGATATCGAGGTTGTCGAGGGTGAGCTTCTCTTCGAGCATGACCATAGCCGGGGCCTCCAGGCAGTATGCCGTTCCGTAGTAGGGCGGAGTCTACTCTCACCGGGGGTTGTTGGAAACAGGTGAGCGCGAATCGAACTACAATGCCGCAATCGTTCGAGGAGGCCCGCCATGCCAACCATCTCCCGGCCCGACGGCACGACCATCCACTACGAAGTCTTCGGGAGCGGCTACCCGCTCCTCCTGATCGCGCCCGGGGGCGTGAGCAGCGAGATCGCCTTCTGGGGCCGCGGCCCCTTCGACCCAACGCAGGAGCTGGCGGACGAGTTCCAGGTCATCGCCATGGACCAGCGGTTCGCCGGGACGAGCTACGCGCCGTTGAAGGCCTTCTCCTACGACGACTGTTCGGCCGACCAGCTCGCCGTGCTGGACGCGGTGGGCGCGGAACGGGCGCACGTGATGGGCGGCTGCATCGGCTGCGCGCACGCCTGGAACCTGGTGAAGACGGCGCCCGAGCGGATCAGCGCGGCCGTCTGCCAGAACCCGGT
>JANMTH010000221.1:0-14772 GCA_031390305.1 Thermoflexaceae bacterium | reverse complement strand
GGCGCCGGGCCGCAACCTCCTGGCGGCCCATGTGACCGCCGACGACGCCTACGGATCCTCCCACACCCTCGTCCTTTCGCCAGATGGGGCTGGACCCGAGATCGAATGCGAGATCGCGGCACGGCCGTACGAAGTCCTGGGCGTCGGCCATCGCTCGCTCTTCAACATCGAGATCGACCCGGCCGACATCCACGTCGTCGCCCGCCAGGATGGGGACCGTTAGCGGCCACCGACCGCCAACGCCCGCCCGACGACCGCGAACATCGGGTCGCTCTGGCCGGGCGCGGGGCTCAGGTCGTGCGCTGTTATGTCGCCGAACGCGCCCGAGTGGCCCATATAGGCCCCGACCACCCGCGCGTGGTCTTCGTCGCTCGTCATCCGCCAGATAGCCACCGCCTTCGTCGGGAAGCAACGATTGGAGAAGGTGACGATGAACGGCGAACCGGGGACCAGGACGCGGGCGACCTCGGCGAAGACCTCGACAGGGCGGGTGAGGTACTGCACCGAAACGGTGACGATGGCGCCATCGAACGAGGCGTCCGGCCAGGGCAGGAGAGGGTCGCGGTTCAGATCCTGGACGACGCGCTCGCTGAGGACCGGGTTGGCGGCGAGTTCGGCCGCGTTCATCCCGAGCCCCGCCACGGAGGCGTAGGCGGAGCCAGCTGGAAGGTGGGAGACCCAGCTCGACATCAGGTCGAGTATCCGGCCACCGGGCGGAAGTTGGGCGCCGTAGAAGCGCGACGCCGCCGCAATCGCGGCGTCATCGATGTGCGTCACCAGCCGCGCCGTCATGTAAAAGAGCCCATCGTCCGAGGGGTCCATCCGCTCGAAGTGCCCGGGCTGGAACGGCGACTCACGCGATTCGGCCACCTCAGGCGCTAGCGGCGGCCGCGCCGGCCTCTTCGAGGATGGCGTCGTAGAAGCGAGCCCGCGGATGGCCGACGACCACCCCTTCGGCGAGCTTCATGCTGTGCGCGTGCCGGAAGGCATCGGATTGCGTCCACGCGAGAAAGTCGGCGCGCGACGCCCAGGTCGAGTGAGAGACGTAGTCGCCGGGGTCATCGCCCTTCAGAAGGGCGAAATGGACGAAGCCCGTGAAGCCCTGGAGGAAGCTCTCGCGATTGCGCCAGACCTCCTCGAACTCTTCGCCCCGGGCGGGATCGACCTGGAACTGGTTCATGGCGATGAACATAGGTGCCTCCGTTGTGCTGGGCTCCCGCTAGCGGGAGCCCTGGCGAGTCGGCCCAATTCTAGCAGCGCACCGAATCCCACGTTCAGAGGCCGACCCTCCGTCTGTGCATATAATGCGCGGGCAGCTGGGAATCCGGGTGGCACGGTTGCGCTCACCACCGCGCCACCGGATCCTTCCGGCCATGACCGCTCCCCTCGACGGTATCGTTGTCATCGACCTCGCCTCCACCCGCGCCGAACTCGCCGGGAGGCTGCTCGGCGAACTGGGCGCCGAAGTGATCAAGATCGAGCCTCCCGGCGGATGCGAGAGCCGCAGCCTCCCGCCATTCGAACACGGCCGTGAAGGAGACCCCGAAGCCTCCCTCTACTGGGCCGCCGCCGGGCTCGGGAAGAAGAGCGTCGTCATCGACTACACGACGCCCGGCGGGCAGGACGAGGTCCGGCGCCTCGCGGCCAGCGCCGACGTCATGATCGAAAGCTTCGACCCCGGCGTGATGGACCAGTTCGGGCTCGGCTACGCGGCGCTGGCCGCCATAAACCCGGCACTGGTCTATGTCTCCGTCACCCCGTTCGGTCAGGATGGCCCCGAGGCCGGGCGCCCGGCGAACGACCTCACGCTCGAAGCGGCCGGTGGCCTGCTCGGCCTCCAGGGCGATGGCGACCGGCCCCCCATCCCCGTCGGCTATCCGCAGGCATCGTTCCATAGCGGCACACAGGCCGCAGCCGACGCCACCATCGCCCTCTTCGAACGCGCCAGGTCCGGCCTCGGACAGCACCTTGATGTCTCCATGCAGGCGGTGATGGTCTGGACGCTGATGAACGCCACCGGCTACCCGCCCAACACGGGAGGCAACCCGCCCGGCTTCTGCGAGCAGCGCGCGCTCCCATCGGCGCCGGTCATTCCGGGCCTCAATCTCCCCCCGCTCTTCACATGCGCCGATGGCTTCCTCTCGATCGCGACCACCCTGCCCGTCGTCGGCGGCCGAACGCACCACGAGCTGATGCGCTGGGCCGAAGAGAAGGGCATGGCCCCCGCCGAACTGGCCGGCCGCGATTGGCGCAACTGGATCGGTGACCTCGTCGCTGGCACGCTCGCGGTCGCGGACGTGAACGCCTCGATCGTTGCCATTCAGGCGTTCCTGAACACGATGCCCAAGGCCGAAATCCAGGCCCACGCGGCCCGCACGGGCATCCTCGTCGGCGCGATCTACACCGTCGCGGACCTCCTCGGCGATGAGCACCTCGCCGCGCGGGAGTACTGGACGGCGGTCGGCGGCCGCATCCACCCCGGGCCGTTCGCGAAGATGAGCGCGACCCCGGTGCGGATGGACCGCCCGGCGCCACGGCTCGGCGCCGACCAGGCGATCCTGCTGGAACCGCGGATCCCGCGGCCCCGGCCAGACCCGGACGCCCAACGCCGCCCGGCCTACGACGGCCTCAAGGTTGCGGACTTCGCATGGGTCGGCGTCGGTCCGATCATCAGCAAGAGCCTCGCGGACCATGGCGCGACGGTGGTCCATGTCGAATCGTCCACGCGCCCCGACGTCCTTCGCCTGCTCCCGCCGTTCAAGGACGGGCAGCCGGGCATCAACCGCGCTCAATTCATGGCCAACTTCAACAGTTCGAAGCTCGGCCTGGGCTGCGACCTCTCCACTCCCGAGGGCCGCGAACTGGCGAACCGCCTTATCGACTGGGCCGACGTCGTCGTCGAAAGCTTCACGCCGGGGACGATGGCCAGGCTGGGCCTGGACTACGAAACGATCCGCAAGCGCAAGCCCGCGATCATCATGCTCAGCAGCTGTCTTCGTGGGCAGACCGGCCCGGAGGCGGGGTACACCGGCTTCGGCGGACAGGGCGCGGCCCTCGCCGGCCTCTTCTCCGTGACCGGCTGGCCCGACCGGCCACCGGTCGGGCCGTGGGGCGCGTACACCGACTTCCTGAACCCACGCTACGGCGGCGCCGCGTTGACGGCCGCCCTCATCCACCGCGAAGCCACGGGCGAGGGCCAGTACATCGACCTCGCCCAGACGGAGGCGGGCATCCGCTTCATGGAGCCGCTAATCCTGGACTTCACCGTGAACGGGCGGGTCGCTGGCCCGGCCGGGCACGACTCCATCTACGCCGCGCCCCACGGCGTCTTCGCGACGGCCGGCGTCGAGCGCTACATCGCCATCGCCACCACCTCGGCGGCCGAGTGGCGGGCGCTTCGGTCGCTCGCCCCGCTCGATGCGTTCGCCGGCCCAGAGTACGACGGCCTGGAGGGCCGAATCGCCCAGCGAGACGCGATCCACGCCGCCATGGCGGGCTGGTGCGCCGACCAGGATGGGTTCGCCCTCGGTCAGCTGCTGCGTGAGGCTGGCGTACCCGCGTATCCCGTGCTCTACCCAACGGATCTCTACGAGGACGCGCAACTCAACCATCGCGGCTTCTTCGTCACTCTCGACCACGGTGAGATGGGCCCGACCCCGTACGACGGACTCGCAACCGTTTTCTCCGCGACCCCAGGCCATCTCAGGAACGCAGCGCCCATGCTCGGACAGGACACCGAGTACGTGCTCTCGGAGATCTTGCACGTCTCCGAGGCCGACGTGATCCGCTACGCCTCGGCGGGTGCGCTTTCGTAGGGCC
Source organism: Thermoflexaceae bacterium (assembly GCA_031390305.1). Taxonomy (GTDB): domain Bacteria; phylum Chloroflexota; class Dehalococcoidia; order Tepidiformales; family Tepidiformaceae; genus JANMTH01. Next base: position 10,953 of record JANMTH010000221.1, on the reverse strand, counting down.
GGCTAACCACGATGGCACGAAGTTCACGAAGAATAGTTCAAGCCCTTCGTGTTCTCTGTGCCTTCGTGGCTCACGCCCTCTCGCGGGGGGCCGAGGCCGGACGTCGACTAGCCTGGGCCGGCGGCTTGGGATTCGCCCCGGTAGTTGGCGTCGCGGGAGCGGCGGAACGCCTCCCATCCCTGCTCGCGAAGCACCGCCAGGTGCGGATCCAGCGTTTCGCCGCGCATCTGAGCCACCTTGCCGAGCACGGGGTCGTCGCGGTAGTTGAGCGCCTCGTTGAAGCCGGCCAGCTCATACACATGGTTCACGAGGAGTTTGTTCGCGCGGACGGTCGCCTGCGGGAGGGCGATCAGCTTTCGCGCCATCTCTTCCGCGGCGGCCATGAGGTCTTCGCCGGGGACGACGCGGTTGACGAGGCCGAGGCGGAGGGCATCGGCGGCGGAGATGCGCTCGCCGAGCATGAGGATCTCCTTCGCCTGCTTGGGGCCGACGAGGAAGGGTGTGACGAGGGTGGGCGGACCGAAGCCGTGGCGAATCTGGAGCTCGCCGAACACGGCGTCCTCGGCGGCGATCGTGAAGTCGCACATCGCCGCGAGTTCGTGGCCCTGGCCGACGGCGTAGCCGCGGACGGCGGCGATCACCGGTTTCGCCATCCGCCAGATTCGCAGACAGAGCTCCATGCCGCCGGGAACAGGCTCACCGTCTTCCGGCGGCGTCGACTGGATATCTCCGCCCGCCGAGAACGCCCGCCCGGCGCCCGTGAGGATGACGACCTTCACGGCGTCATCCGCCTCCGCGCGGTCGAGGGCGGCGCTCAGCCGGCGAAGGATCGACCAGTTGATCGCGTTCAGGACAACCGGCCGGTTGAGGGTGATGACGCCGAAGCCCTCGCGCCGTTCGTACAGGACATCGCTGGGCGAAGGGGGTGGGATCTCCGGCTGCTGTGGCGAAGTCATCGGCGGTGCGCGCTCACGGCGACAGGGCCATCAAGCACCGAGGGCAGACTCGATGGAGTCCAGGACGCGCTGTTCTTCTGGCGACTTCTTATTGCGTCCGGCGAAGCCCCCGGCGGCGTTGGCCACGGCGTTGGCTCTGCGCAAAAGCGCCTCCCGAAACTCCGTCCGCTGGTCGGCACTCAAGGCTTCCGTTACCGCGCGGGCATAGGCGCTCCAGGTAACCATGAGGGAGGCGGGCGGCTCATTCTTGAGCCAGTCCTCGAGGAGGTCGTACTCGGCGCTCCCAGGCCTCAATCCGGATGAAGCGGCTTCCTGGAGGACGGCGTTCTTCTCTTTGTCTTCGAGCCGCCGGTCCGCCCAGGCCACCCCAACCAGGGGCGCGAGCGTGAGTGCGGCGAAGGTGCCGGGAGTTACGCCGTGTTCGAGCAGCTGATCTATCAGCGCGGGATCATCAACGCCCAGGGCTGCCACCATCTGGCTGCGTGCTTCATCTTTGGCCTGGGTCGAACGGAGGCGCTCCACCAGTTCCGCGTTCTGCTTCCGGAAGAATTCTTCCTCCAACGAGTTCCCTCGCTCTCGGAGTGCGTCGTCAGCCACGAATCCAACCTCCCAATTTCCAACACGGTAGCACGCCGCCGCTGTCGGAGACAGAGACGCGTTCCTGAGCCGCGAAATCCGGCGGCTGGCGCCTGGCTCGCCTGTCCCACCTCCGCTTTCGTTTAGATTCGAATTCCGGGGACGCGAAGGTTGCCTCGAGCCGAACGGTACGCTGCCGAGCATGGATCGAGCGGGGGCCGAATCCGTGTGGCGTGGGTCGGGGCCATTCATGGCGGCTGGCCGCGCCGGGGAACCGGGGACAAACGTCCCGGCTTCCCCGGCCAACAACCGTTCGCCCGATGAGGTTTTCAGGCACCCGGGAGCTGAAGATCGATCCCGTACTTCCGCGCGAGCGTGAGCAGTTTCGGAAGGTCAGGCGCGCCGCCGGCCGGGATCGTGCGCGTCGTCGCTGGCTCGCCCATCTCCGCGACAAAGTCGTCGAACCCACCGGGCTGGGTCAACACGAGGCCGCGGAGGGACTTTGGCCCGATGATCGTGAAACCATGGAGTACCCCCCGTGGGAGGAACACGAAGGCACCCGGCGCGGCGGTGAAGCGCTGCTCGCCGCAGACGACGGACATCTCGCCATCGAGCACATAGAACGCCTCGTCTTCACCTTGATGAGTATGGAGGGGAGGTTCCGTGCCCGGCGGCTGATGAAACTCGATGAGGGAGAAGCCCCCGTTGGTCTGAGCCCTGCTCGCCTTCACTGTGAAGAGCCCTCCGAGCATCCAGAGAGCCTTGCCCTCGTCAGGCGCGATTGCATACCCCTGGGCTTGGTTTGTGTTCGGCACTCAGTCATCCTCTCCTAACTCACTGGCCAGTGCTGTACACTGACTGCGGACGAACCCTACTACTTCAGATCATAGGCTGTCAATAGTCAGTGAACGCACCTGTTCAACGAGCGAGAGGAGGGCCCATGCCACCTGGCAGGAAGCTGAAGCTCAAGCAGCGCGCCGAGCGCATGGAGGAGACGCGGTGCCGCATCGCCCGCGCGACGTATGAGCTGCACGCCACCGTTGGCCCCGCGCTCACGACCATAAGCGCTGTGGCGGAGCGTGCCGGCGTGCAACGGGCCACCGTCTATCACCACTTCCCCGAGGAGCGCGGGCTCCACCAGGCATGCGTCGAATACGCCGTTTCGCTCGATCCGCCCCCTGACCCGGCAGCCTGGCGCATGGTGGCCGACCCGGCCTCTCGGCTGCGCCTCGGCCTGGCCGAGCTCTACGGCTACTTTCGCCGGAACGAAGCGCTCCTCACGAACGTCAGCCGCGATGTCCTCCTGGTGCTGGAGCGCCTTGGGGATGAGGCACCGCCCGCACTGGCCGACTTCCTCGGCCTTCCTGCGCTGCTCCGCGACGCGCTTGTCCAGGACTGGGACAATCCTGGCGAGGCGGTGTTCCTCGCGGCTTCACTGCTCCTCGCCGTGGACTTTGGGACGTGGCGGACGCTGGTTCGGCGCCAGGGCCTTGATGATGCACAGGTGGTTGAGTTCATGGTCCGCGTGGCAGGATGCGGCACCACGGCACGTGGTCGAGGCGGCCAGCAAGCGGCCGTGAATTGATGACCAGACGGCGGGTTCAGTGGTCAGCTGGCGCTGTCCACCGTTGCCTCCGGGAATCTGGCTGGCGATCTGCCACAAGCCGCCCACGGGTCGATTCGAGACGAGTCCATTGGTCACGACGGAATCCAGTCGTCAGCCACAACCACGCTTATGGCTGGTGTCGAATCTGTGGTGGGCCCGGAGGGGTTCGAACCCTCGACAAATGGATTAAAAGTCCACTGCTCTACCAGCTGAGCTACAGGCCCCCGCGTCCGCGCGCCGCTTCGCGCTCTTGAAGATTACCAGACTCCGTTCCTTCACTGGCATCCCGCCGCCGTAGCTTGCTCGGCCACCTCGGAGCCGCCCCGTCCCTGTACAATCCCGCCAGCAAAGGGGAGCGCGGTGGACTACGATGTCATCGTCCTGGGCACCGGCGCGGCCGGCCTGACCGCCGCCATCACGGCCCACGCCTCGGGCGCACGTGTCGGGCTCTTTGAAAAGGCGACGGAGGTCGGAGGCACGAGCGCCTGGTCCGGTGGTCTCGTCTGGATTCCGAACAACCCGCACATGGCCGAACTCGAGATCGCCGATAGCCGGGCGGAGGCGCTGGCCTACCTCCACTCCATGTCGCTCGGCATGCTCGACGACCGCCTCATCGAAGCCTACGTCGATGCCGGGCCGCAAATGGTCACGTTTATGGAGGAGAACTCGCCCGTTCGCTTCCAGGTCGTCCAGGGCTTCCCGGACTACCACCCTGAGCACCCCGGCGGGAAGGCCGGAGGCGGACGCTCGCTCGAATGCCCTGTCTTCTCCTTCCTCGAACTCGGCGAATGGTCGGCGCGGGTCACCGTCGGCCGCCAGATGAACGGCAACATGACGCTCGGCGAAGGCCCCCTCGGCGGGCAGCTGCGCATGCCTTCCATCGAACTTCGCGAAGCGCGCCGCGGCCGGGACGAGCGCGGCTACGGCCAGGCCCTTGTCGGGCGGCTTCTCAAGGGTTGCATCGAACGCGGCATCGAACCGCAAACGGGGGCCCGCGCGACGGACCTCGCGATCGAGGGCGGCCGTGTCTCGGGTGTGCGCTTCGAATCCGCCAGCGGGATCTTCGAAGCAAGCGCGCGGGGCGGCGTCGTTCTTGCCACGGGCGGTTTCGAATGGAATCCCGCGCTCGTGAAGAGCTTCCTCCGCGGGCCGATGACTCGGCCGGTCTCCGTGCCCACGAACACCGGGGACGGCCTGCGCATGGCGATGCGGGCGGGGGCAGGCCTGGGCAATATGCGCGAAGCCTGGTGGGTACCAACGACGGATGTGCCGAAGCCGGAGGGTGGCGGCACCTGGCCCTACCAGGTGCAGAGCGGCAAGACGAAGCCCCACTCGATCATGGTGAACCGCCACGGCCGGCGCTTCACGAACGAGGCGGCGAACTACAACACCTTCGGCGCCGCCTTCCACGTGATCGACGTGACGGCGTTCGACTACCCGAACCACCCCTGCTGGCTGGTGTTCGACGAGCACTATCTGCGCACCTACGGCATCGGCGACCACATGGCGGGCAACGAAGCCGCGATTCCGGCGTACGTCGCGACAGGCGAGACGCTCGAAGCGCTGGCCGGCGCGATCGACGTCGCCCCCGCCGAATTGGTCGCGACCGTCGCTCGCTGGAATGAGAACGCCGCCAGCCTGCGTGACGCGGAGTATCACCGTGGTGAGAGCGCGCACGACCGCTGGTGGGGCGACCAGGCGTTTAGCGGTGCTGCGACGACGATCGGACCCGTCGATACGCCACCCTTCTTCGCTGTCCAGGTCCAAAGTGGCGCGCTGGGGACGAAGGGCGGGCCCCAGACCGACGGCAACGGCCAGGTTCTCGACCTCGACGGGGAGACGATCCCGGGCCTGTACGCGGCGGGAAACGTGATGGCTTCCGTGATGGGCGCGACCTACGGCGGTGCGGGTGGGACGCTCGGGCCGGGTATGGTCTTCGGTTACCTGGCGGGGCGGCACGCGGCAGCGGCGGCGGGGCGAGGCTAACCCCCGCCGGGGGCCTCCCCCTCCTCAACAGCTCGAAGGGCCAGCCACCGCGACACGCCAGTGGCGGCGTTAGAACAGCGGGTCCGGCTCCAGCCCGGCGAGGATCCGCCCGGCGGACGCGTAGGTTTTCAGCCCTACGGCGACGTGCTGGCTGATCGTGTGGATGTCGCGAAGCCGGCGGTCCAGACCGCTCCGCCTGGTGTAGAGGGCGGAGCTGCCGGCGACGCGATAGAGCAGATCGACGGCCCGCGTGCAGCTGTCGTAGGCGTGCGTCATCGAGACGCGTTGGCGCGCCCGCATCTCGCCCGACGGGCGGCTTCCTTCAAGGAGGCCGTTCCAGACAGCGCTCAGCTCCGATTCGGCGAAGGCCCGCGCGCTGCCGATCAGCGCGGCCGCTTCGCCCAGGGAGGCCGAGAACCAGGGCTCCTCGCGGAGCGGCGTACGAAGCGCCGTCGTTCGCGTCTGGGCGAGCGCGACAACCTCGTCGAACGCTCCCTGGGCTATGCCGATGGCGACGCCTGACATGTTCGTGATGAACATCATCCGCCAGGCGTAGAGCGGCCCCTCGCGGAGAATCGGGCCGTTGTTGAAGCTGAACGTGCGTTTATCGGGCACGAACACGCTTGTAGCGGCGACATCGTTGCTACCACTCCCGCGCACACCCGTGGTGTACCACGTATCCAGGACCTCGACTTCGCTGCGATGGAGGACACAGACTCGCAGCTCGGGAAGGCCGGCCTGCGCCATCCGCATTCCCGATTCACCAAGCACGAGGCAGGCGAGCGCGAACCATTCAGCGTGTGGGCTGCCGCTGGCAAAGGCCCATTGGCCGGTGACGGAATAGCCCCCTTCGCCGGGGACCGCCCGGCCTCCCGGGCCGATCACGAAGACGGTGCTTGCGTCGAGATCGGCGTACATCTCGCGGCCGAGGCTGTCCTCGAGGAAGGCCGTCACGTAGGCGCCATCGGAGCCGATCATGGCGCACCAGCCGGCGGCGCCATCGATCCGCGAGACCGCTTCCACCGCCCGAAGCTGGGTCACGGGGTCGTGCTCCGGCCCGCCCCAGGCCTTCGGCATCGCGAATCGGAAGACCCCGCTCTGGCGAAGCGCGGCCACCGCGGCATCGCTCAGCTGGCGAGCGTCGTCGAAGCCCACGGCCTCGGCCCGAAGCACCGGTTCGGCGCTGGAGATCGCCGCGAACAGCGCCTCCGGTGATTGGCTCGGAACCTGGACGGACGTGCTCATCGGCTGCCCCCATTCGCTTTGTGAGCGGCAGGGTAGCACCCACGGCGGCCGGTTCGCAGCGCCGCGTTCAGAGCCGTCCGGACTGTCGCATCGCCAGTTGCTGCTTGTACAGGAACCGCACGATCCGGTCGCGGTCCTTGCTCCCGAGCCCGACGAACTGGCAGTGCACCTGCGTGTTCGCGTACCCGGCGGCCGGCTCCTCGATCGAGACCACGCGGGCGTCAGCCTGGATCTCGCCGAATTCGCCGATGGTGAACCGAACGCGGAGGGCGCCGTCCATGGGGCCGGCGTGCTTCGTCACGAGGCACATACCACCCGCGCTCAGGTCAACGACGGTGGCGTTCACCGGTTCAACCTTCTCTTCGCCGCTTTCGTCGGCCGGGAGTATGCGGAGCAGCGCCGTCGGCCGCAGAGCGACGCTGAGACGGAAGGCGTCGCGGCGCTCAGCGTTATCGAGCCGCGCGGGCATAGCAAGGAATTCGCAGTCTCCCCGATCATCGTGGCCCGTCACCTTCGTCTCGAACGAGAGTGTGCGACGCCCAACCCGGAATTCGGCGCGCACCCACGTGCCGGAAGGGTTGGGCCGCAGCCGCAGGCGCCGCATGGGGCTCAGGATCGTGATCCGGTCGGCCGCCACCTCTTCAATGCGGGTGGCTAGAGACTGCACGGTTCCTTCTCGTTCGATGATGAGCGTCAGCGCGATCCCAGGGACCAGGCCGTCACGTTCGAAGGGGTTGGAGGACACATCACACCTGCGGGGGCTCTTGGAATCGGTGGGCGCGCGTGAGGCTGAACCCTCAGTTCGGACGCATCTAATCGGATTATCGGCAGGTCAGACTGAAAGCTTCAGAGAGACCTCGGGCGCTCTGTCCAATCGAGAAACGCCGGATGACGACGCCAGAGGGAGGCGATGCGGTAGCATGGCGGGATGGAAGCGATCCTCGCGGACGTTCAGCCCTACGAGATCCATGGCACCCGCTACTTCCGCATCGCCTATGCGCGGAAGGACACGCCGGACAAGGTGTTCGAGGGGCGGGTCGCCGCCGAGGGCATCTATCGGGGAGCGAAGCCCGGCGACCGCGTCGATATCCGGATGCTGCTCGGCGTTATCGACGAAGTGCGAAGGATGCCGGACGCAGATGGCCCGGTCCCAAGCGCGACGGTATCGCCCCCTCCGGTAGGATAGCCCCGAACCAGCGGTCCCCGCGCCCGGCAACGGCGCGAAGCCGCACTTCGCACCGGGGAAACGGAACCAATGAGCCTGAGCAGTCTTCTGATCGCCAATCGCGGCGAGATCGCCATTCGCATCATCCGCGGCGCCGCCGAGATGGGCCTTCGCACGGTCGCGGTCTACTCCGAAGACGACGCCGCATCGCTCCATGTCCGCAAGGCGGACGAAGCGCGGCCCCTGAACGGCGTGGGCCCCGCAGCATACCTCGACGGTGAGCGGATCATCGCCGTGGCGAAGGAAGCGGGCTGCGACGCCATCCACCCGGGCTACGGCTTCCTCAGCGAGAACGCCCGGTTCGCCGCCCGCTGCGCCGAAGAGGGGATCACCTTCGTTGGCCCACGGGCCGCAATCCTCGAACTCTTCGGCGACAAGGTGAAGGCGCGCGCCCTGGCCGAACAGGCCGGCGTCCCCGTCCTCAAGGGGACGGACGGCCCGGTCGATGCCGAAAGCGCCGGCGCCTTCCTCGCCTCACTCCCCACGGGCGGCGCCGTCATGCTCAAGGCGGTCGCTGGCGGCGGCGGCCGGGGCACGCGGGCGGTGCACACGCCGGGCGAAATCGCCGAAGCGCTCGCCCGCTGCCAGTCGGAAGCGCAGGCCGCTTTCGGCAACGCCAACGTGTACGCGGAACAGCTCGTCTACCCCGCGCGCCACATCGAAGTCCAGGTGATCGGCGATGGCTCGGGCGCCATCAGCCACCTCTGGGAGCGTGAATGCAGCATTCAACGGCGCTACCAGAAGATCGTTGAGGTGGCCCCCAGCCCCGGCCTTCCCGGTGGCCTGCGGCAGCGGCTGACCGCCGCCGCCGTGCGCCTGGCGGAGGCGGCCCGCTACGACAACCTCGGCACCTTCGAGTTCCTCGTCGACGCGAACGCGGCGGCCACGGACGACGCCCCCTTCTACTTCATTGAAGCGAACCCGCGCCTCCAAGTGGAGCATACCGTCACCGAAGAGGTCCTCGCCCTCGACCTCGTCCGCATCCAGCTCGAACTGGCGGCGGGCCGCTCGCTCGCCGAACTTGGGCTGCTCCAGTCCTCCGTTCCCTCACCCCGTGGCTTCGCGATCCAGGCGCGCGTCAATATGGAGACCCTGGACGCGAAGGGCGGCGTCCGGCCCGCGGGCGGCAGGATTACCGCCTTCGAACCACCTTCCGGCCCCGGCCTGCGGACCGACACCTTCGGCTACCCTGGCTACAAGACGAGCCCTCGCTACGATTCGCTGCTGGCGAAGGTTATCGTGCACACACCTTCTTCGAACTTCGCGGACGCCGTAGCGAAGAGCTACCGGGCGTTGTGCGAGTTCAAGGTGGAGGGGGTCGGAACGAACATTCGCTTCCTCCAGAACCTGATGCGGCACCCGGAGATGGTCTCGGGCCGGGTACACACGCGCTTCATTGAGGAGCGGATCGTGGAGCTCGCCCCGGCGGAAGGGGATGCCCACCAACGGCTCTATGTCGAGGCCGCGGTGGCGGCCGGGCCGGCCGCGGTGGCCCCGACGGCTGCGCCGCGGCTGGCGGGCGTGAAGGTAGACGCGCGGGACCCCCTTGCCGTGCTGGACTACGGCAAGGGGGCCGGGACGAGCGAAGCGCCCGCGCCGGCGTCCGCGCCGGTGGCGGCACGGATCGAGAGCGAGGCCGGGCCTGAAGGGACGGTCGCGGTGAACGCCCCACTCCAGGGCACGATCATCGAGGTCTCCGTCGCGCCGGGCGCGAGCGTGCACCCCGGTACCCAGCTCCTCGTGATGGAAGCGATGAAGATGGAGCACGTGGTCAGCGCGGAGATCGGCGGCTTCGTCCGGGAAATCACGGTCCAGGCCGGCGACACCGTCTTCGAAGGCCATCCGCTCGTCTTCATCGAGCCCGCCGATGTCGGCGTGGCCGCGGACGAAGCCAGCGCGGAGATCGACCTCGACTACATCCGGCCCGACCTCAAGCTGATTCTCGACCGGCGGGCGATCACCCTCGACGGCGCCCGGCCAGACGCCGTCGCCCGGCGCCGCAAGACCGAACAACGCACGGCCCGCGAGAACATCGACGACCTCTGCGACCCCGGCACCTTCGTCGAGCACGGCGGACTCGTGCTCACACCGGGCACCGGGTTGCCGATCGACGAAGTCATTCGCAAGTTCCCGACCGACGGCATGATCACGGGCGTCGGCAGCGTCAACGGCGACCTCTTCGACGAAAACGCCGCGCGGACGGTCGTGCTCTCCTACGACTACACGGTGCTTGCCGGAACCCAGGGCGCTATCAACCACCCGAAGACCGACCGCATGCTCGAGCTGGCGGAGAAGTGGCGTCTCCCCGTGATCTTCTATACCGAAGGCGGCGGTGGACGCGCCGGCACGGGCGGGCAGCGCCAGGGTGGCGGCCGCGTGAGCGACGGCGACGGCTTCGCGGGGCGGCCGCTCGATACACCCACGTTCACGACGATGGGCCGTCTCAGCGGCCTCGTGCCCGTCATCGGCGTCAACTCCGGCTTCTGCTTTGCCGGCAACGCCTCGCTGCTCGGGATGTGCGACGTGATCATCGCGACCGCCAATTCGAACATCGGAATGGGTGGCCCGGCGATGGTGGAGGGCGGCAACCTCGGTGTCTTCACGCCGAAGGAGATCGGGCCGATGGAGATCCAGGTGCCGAACGGCGTCGTCGATATCGCCGTGGCGGATGAGGCCGAGGCGACGGCCGTCGCCCGCAAGTACCTCTCCTACTTCCAGGGAACCGTGAAGACGTGGGACAGCCCCGACCAGCGCGGGATGCGAACGATCGTGCCGGAGAACCGCCTGCGTATGTACCGCGTGCGCGACGTCATCCACACCCTTGCGGACACCGGCTCCGTCCTCGAAGTGCGGGCCGGCTTCGCCCCCGGGATGGTCACCGCCTTCATTCGTGTCGAAGGCCGGCCCGTCGGCGTGATCGCCAACAACCCCGCCTACCTCGCGGGGGCGGTCGATAGTGACGGCTCCGATAAGGCCGCCCGCTTCATGCAGCTCCTCGACGCGTTCGACATCCCCCTTCTCGTGCTCTGCGACACGCCGGGGATGATGGTCGGCCCGGAAGTCGAGAAGACCGCGCTCGTGCGTCACTGCAGCCGGCTCTTCGTGACCGGCGCGAACCTCACCATCCCCCACTTCACGGTGGTGCTGAGGAAGGCGTACGGCCTTGGCGCACAGGCGATGGCCGGGGGAAGCATGAAGGAGCCGTTCTTCGCGGTGGCCTGGCCGACGGGCGAATTCGGAGGCATGGGCCTCGAAGGACAGGTCAAGCTCGGCTTCCGCAACGAACTCGCGGGGATCGAGGACCCGAAGGAACGGCTGGCCCGGTACAACCAGCTCGTCGAACGGGCTTACGAACGGAG
>JANMTH010000174.1:0-12688 GCA_031390305.1 Thermoflexaceae bacterium | reverse complement strand
GGCGTGGCCATGCGAATGTATGTTCGAGTATACCCTCGAACCACAAGGGCGCGAAGGGCGGGAAGTTGTGCACCCTCGTTTTCTCCTGACTCCCTTCGTGTCGTTCGTGTCTTCGTGTCTTCGTGGTTCGTCTCTTCGTGGTTCAGTCGCCGCCCACTCCGCTATCCTTCCGCCATGGTTACCGTTGCTGTCATCGGAGCAGGCGCCGTCGGCTGCTACTACGGCGCACGCCTCGCCCAGGGCGGCGCCGACGTCCGCTTCCTGATGCGCCGCGACCTCGACGCGGTCCGTGCGCACGGACTCGCGATCTTCAGCCCGGAGGGGGATTTCCGTCTCGAGGCCGTCCAGGCCTTCGCCTCGCCCGCCGAGATCGGTCCGGCCGACTGGGTGTTCTGCTCGCTCAAGAGCACGGCCCTGGCCGGCGCCAGGCCCCTCCTCGAACCGGTTGTCGGCCCCAACAGCCGGATCGTCGCGCTGATGAACGGCCTCGGCGTCGAAGACCAGATCGCAGGCTGGTTCGGCCGCGAACGCGTCTTCGGAGCGATGGCCTTCGTCTGCATCAACCGCGGCGAGCCCGGCGTCGTCCACCATCTGAAGTACGGCCGGCTCTCCATCGGCCACCTCCTCGACGACCCGGCGCAGACGGCCGAGCTCGCCGCACTGCTCGAAGGCGGCGCCATCGATGTCGCGGTCGCCCCGAACCTCCGCTACGCACGCTGGGAGAAGCTCGCCTGGAACATCCCGTTCAACGGCCTGAGCGTCGCCGGCGGAGGCCTGGGGACGGAAGCGATCGTCACCGACGCCGTCCTCCGCGCCCTTGCCGAACGCGCGATGCGCGAAGTCATCGCCACCGGCAACGCCGACCTCGCCGCCGCCGGCAGCGCGGCCCGGATCGACGAAGACGAACTCGTCGCCCGGATGTTCGCGCTCACCGACACCATGGGAGACTACCGAACGAGCATGGTCCTTGATTATGTCGCGACGAGGCCACTCGAAGTCGAAGCGATCCTCGGCGAACCATCCCGCCGGGCGGCCGCGCTCGGCGTTCCCACCCCGACGATCGACGCCCTCTACGCCCTCGTCCGCGCCGCCGGCCTCCGCATCCGCGGGCTCCTGCCATCCATCGTCTAATGCCGCCTGGAGCCGCGCCGCTCCGTCGGCGCTGACGCCGCGGCATCCCCGGCCTGCCCCACAGTCCGTGGCCGTCCCACGGGGCGCAACATGCGATCCCACCTCTGATCCTCTGCGCCTCTGCGTCCAATCGGCCGGGAAACGTTGCCAGCTGGCAGACCGCGCGGCAACGCGCTACCGTTGCCGCTCGCCGCAATCGCGTGCCAGGAGCAGCCATGGACATCCGAGACGTTCTTATCGATGGCATCGACCAGCTAACCGAGTGGACCGACGACGCCCTGGACGGCCTCAGCGCCGACCAGTTGAACTGGCTGGCCGATGGCAAGACGGTGAGCATCGGCTTCAACGCCTGGCACATGATGCGTACCAGCGACAACATCACGAACTTCGTCTTCCAGAAGCGGCAGCCCATCTGGTTGCGCGAAAACTACCTCGAGAAGTTCGGCCTGCCAAAGGTCGAACAGGGCACCGGCATGGCCCTGGAAACGGCCCGCGACCTGAAGGTCAGCGACCCCACGCTCCTCCGCCAGTACGGCCGCGCCGTCCACGCCGATGTCGTGAAGTTCCTCAAAAACGTCTCCGACGCCGAACTGGCCGAGGTGCAGATGATCAAGCCCCTGGGCGAGATGCCGAAATGGCGGGTGGTCCGCCAGGTGCTGATGACCCACGGCTTCATGCACCTCGGCGAAATGAACGTCCTCCGCGGGATGATGGGCCTCCAGTTTTCGATCTGAGGCCGCGTCCGGGCCGCTTGGACGCGGAGCGAGTGAGGAGAGACCCGGAGGACTCTTCATTCCTCTTTCCCGCCTCTGCGCCTCCGCGCCTCTGCGTCCAAACAGCCGCCGGCCGCGCTCCCACGCTAGCCGTCGTCGCGCTGGCGGCGCAGGAACTCCTCAACGTCGAAGACCAGCTCCTCAGCCGCCGGAAGCGGAGAGCCCTCCTCGCCGCTCTCCGGTTCGTCGGCCGAGGACTCGAGCTTTCGAACGTAGTCAACGACATCCGGGTTGGCGGCGAGGGCCGTGTTCACTTCGCGGACGAAGCGCTCGCCCGAGGTTCGTAGCTCCTCGAGGTCGAACCGGTAGCCGAGGATCTCCTGAAGCCGGATCAGCAGCGCCGCCGTCGCCAGCGGATTCGAAGACGTCGTGATGTAGTGGGGAACGTTCGCCCAGAGACTGGCCGCCGGGAAGCCGCCGCGTCGCAGCGCATCGTGCAGCACGCCCACGATCCCCGTCGGCCCTTCGTAGCGCGAGGTGGTCAGGTCCAGCCGGGCCGCGACGCCCGGGTCGAGCGCCGTCCCCGTCACGCGGGTCGGCCGGGTGTGGGGAACGTCCGCCAGCAGCGCGCCCAGCGAGATGACGAGGCCCGGCCGAAGCTGTTGGTAGAGGCCGACGTGGGCCTCGCTGAACGTCCGCCAGGCGAGGTTCGGCTCGACCCCGATCGCCACCACGATGTCGTGTGGCCCGGTCGGGTTCCGCGCGAAGAAAAACTCGTTCTTCATCCAGGAGATCTCGCGGTCGCCCGCCGCGTTCATCTCGGCATCCGGGCGAGTCTCGCAAAAGTCGTAGAAGTCGTCCGGGTCGATAGTCGCGAATCGGCGAGCGCCGAACTTTCGGACGATGTAACGGGCTGCGTCGGTTGCGGCGTTCGCGGCGTCGTTCCAGCCAGCAAACGCGATGACGACCACGGGGTCGTGGAGTTCGGGGATTCGGTCCGCCTGCAGCCCTGCCATCGGCCGCCAGCGTACCAGAAAAGCACGAAATACCGCCGATAGCGCCCCACAATCACGGTTCTGACACCTTTTTGCCTGGCGTTTACAGGAATCGCCACCACCGCGCCACCGTTTCCCGTCGAATGGGTAGGTATCAAGCGGACGCTGCCGTTCGCTGAGGCTATGGAGGATGCACATGACACGACCTCACCTTTTCCGGTGGGCGCTCTCCGCGCTCGGACTTACCGTCCTGTTCGGGGCCGCCACCGTCGCTATGCCGGCGCCGAGCGCCAGCGCGCTCACGAATTGCACCGTGAACGCTACCGACATCAACCTCGACGCCCAGGAACAGCAGTTCCTGGTGCTGATCAACAACTACCGCGCCTCCATCGGCGCCACGGCCCTCAAGGCCTCCACGAACCTCAACCGCGCCGCCGTCTGGTCCGGCGTTGATATGGGAACCAACGCCTACTTCAGCCACACGGACTCGCTTGGGCGCAGCCCGAGCACCCGCGCCCAAAACTGCGACTATCCCGGCGGCGCGGGCGAGAACATCGCCGCCGGCACCAACTGGGACACCGCCCAGGAAGCCTTCGACGCCTGGAAGAACTCCGCCGGGCACGACGCGAACATGCGGAACACCTCCTACCGGATGATCGGCATCGCCCGCGTTTTCGTCAGCGGCTCGCCGTACGGCTACTACTGGATAACGCCCTTCGGCCTGGTCGATGACGGTACGGGAGCGGGCGGCGGTACCGTCACCCCGCCACCGCCGCCGGCCGCGACCGTCGCCAAAGCGGCGATGACTTCGCCGGTCGCTGGCTCGACGTTCACGAGCGCCTCCGCCACGTTCAACTGGAGCGCGGGAACCGGCGCGGCCGCCTACCACATCTACATCGGGACGACGGCCGGGGCGAGCAACCTCGTGAACTCGGCCATGGCCCTCACCCGCACGAAGGCCGTGACGAACATGCCAGCGAACGGCAGCACCGTCTACGTCCGCCTCTGGACGCAGTTCTCCACCGGCTGGCAGTTCAACGACTACACCTATAAGGCCTTCACCGCGACGGTTGCCCCCGCACCCGCGCCGCCACCGCCTCCACCACCGGCGACCACAGCGACGAAGGCGATCATCACCTCGCCAGCGCCCGGATCGCAGCTTTCCGGCGGCCAGGCCGCCTTCGCCTGGGCTCCCGCCACCGGGGCAATCCAGTACTTCCTCTACGTCGGCACCACCCAGGGTAGCAACACCCTCTACGGCGCCAGCCAGGCCCTCGCGACGAGCAAGACCGTCACCGGCCTGCCCGTGAACGGGAGCACCATCTGGGTCCGGCTCTGGACACGGAACGCCGCTGGCGTCTGGTCGTTCAACGACTACAGCTACGTCGCTGGCCCCTGATCCGGCCTCGCGAACGAAACGGGACGAGGGGACAGCCGCGCGGCTGTCCCCTTTCTCGTTCCCGGCGTCTCTCGCCTTTCGACAGCGACACCCAGGGCGCTGGCACGCCCGCCCGCGATCCGCGACGATGTTCCCCGTGACGCACGCCATCGTCCTCCTTTCCGGCGGCCTCGATTCCACGACCGTCGCCGCTCACGCCCTGGAGGCGGGCGAGGAGGTCCGCGCCCTCTGCATTCGCTATGGGCAGCTCCACATCCGGGAAGTCGAAGCGGCGCGGGCAGTTGCCGCCGCCCTCGCGCTGCCGTTCCAGGTGGCCGACGCCTCGTTTTATCGGGACCTCGCCACGCACTCCGCGCTCACGGCCAGCGAAGCCTACGCTCTCCCCCTCGAACGCGACGCCGGGACGATGGCCGAGGAGATCCCGATCACCTACGTCCCCGTCCGCAACACCTTCTTCGTCACCCTCGCCGCCGCCGCCCTCGAAAGCTGGATGCTCGGCCTTATCGAGACCCGCGGCTGCGACCCGGCCTCGCTCCGGCCGGCGATCTACGTGGGCGCCAACGCGATCGACTACTCGGGCTACCCCGACTGCCGCCCTGAGTTCTACGATGCCCTCGTCGAAGTTCTGCGGCTGGGGAGCAAACTCGGAACCGGCTACGGCGTCCCGATTCGCATCGAAGCGCCGATCATTCGCATGGGCAAGGCCGAGATCGTCCGCCACGGTCTCGCCCTCGGCGCCCCGCTGGAGCTCACCTGGAGCTGCTACGCGGGCCTCGATCAGCCGTGCGGGTCCTGTGATTCGTGCATCCTCCGGGCGGCCGGGTTCGCCGAAGCGGGCCTTCCCGACCCGGCCCTGAACGCCTGATGGAACCGCTCATCGTCTCGCGCATGCCCTCCGGAGAACCCGAGATCTTCGCTTCGATCCAGGGCGAAGGCGCTTCAGCCGGCCTCCCGAGCACCTTTCTCCGTCTCGCCGTTTGCAACCTCCGTTGCTCCTGGTGCGATACCGCCTACACCTGGGACTGGGCGAACTTCGACCGCGCCGCCCAGACGATGCTCCTCGCGACGGATGAAGCGGCCGGCCGCATGGAGGCCCTCGCCCCGCGCAACGCGGTCATCACGGGCGGCGAACCGCTTATCCAGCGCCGCCAGCTCGCCCCGCTCGCCGAAGCGCTCCGGGAGCGGGGCTTTCGGCTCGAGGTCGAAACGAACGGGACGATCGCTCCAGGCCCCCTCGCCGGCCTGATCGACCAGTTCAACGTCTCGCCGAAGCTCGAGAGTTCGGGCAACCAGGGCCTGCGCCGAATCGACCTCGTCGTCCTCCGCGAGTTCGTGGACACAGGCCGGGCGTTCTTCAAGTTCGTCGTCAGCGCCCCCGGCGACATCGCCGAGGCGGCAGCCATCGCCGAGGCCGCCGGGCAGCCCCGCGAGCGCGTCATCCTCATGCCCGAAGGCCGCACCCCGGAGGAGCTGCGGGAGCGAAGCGGCTGGCTGGCGGAGAGCTGTACGCGAGAAGGGTTCCGCTTCAGCAGTCGCCTCCACGTCCTCATCTGGGGCGATAGGCGGGGCGTCTGAGCGCGGTAGCCCGGACTGGCCGGAGAGCGTAATGTCTGGCCCATCAGCCAAGGGGTCTCCCGATGACCATCCCTACCGGCACCCCCATCTCCCACCACATCGGCTTCTCCGTCCGCGATGCCGAAGCCACGGCGAAGCGCTACGAGCAGATGGTTGGCGCTACGTTCCGGCTGATGCCGCCGTACGTCCTCACCGACATGTACGGCCACCCCGCCGGCCTCAAGGTCTACTACGGCGCGATGGCCGGCATGGCGATCGAGATCATCGAAACCACCTCGGGCACGACACCCCACAGCGAATGGCTACGCGAACACGGCGAAGGCATCCAGCATATCGGGCTCTACGTGCCCGATCTCCTCGCCGCAACGCGCGACGCCGTCGCCAAGGGCGGCCGGATCGAGTGGGTCTACCCGTCGAAGGGCGTGATCCAGCTTTCGGCATCCTCGACCGTCGAGGAGATCCTCTCCGAAGTGGCCGAGCATAGCCTCGTCTACGTGGATGTGAAGGAAGGCGGCACGATCCTCGAGCTGCTCGGGCCGCCAATCCACCAGGGCGTCTACGGCGGCGCGCTCAAAGGACTGGAAGACCTCATCGACACGAAGCTCCCGCCGGTTAGCTAGCGTCGTTCCAGGTTAGCTTCGCAGGTTACGTTCACACCCGTAAGCTCCCCCTCTCCCGACTCCTGCGTCGCGGGCGAGGGGGCCGGGGGGTGAGGGGCCGCAGTCGGGACCCTTCTCTGGAGTTAAGTTGCACGATGCTAGCGCCGGCCGGTCCGCGGTCCGCCTCAGGCCGGTTGGAGGCCGAGTCGCAGAAAAGACACGGAGCCACCACTCCTCCTCCGTCTCCAGACCTCTTCGTTCCTCCGCGTCTCTGCGTCCAGGTTGCCTGGCCGGCTACCTGCCGCCCTCCAGGATCCGCACGATCTCGGCGTACCCCTTCTCCCGAGCGAGCGTCAGCGGCGTCTTCCCGGCCCGGTCGGCGATGCCCGCATCGGCCCCTGCCGCCAGCAAGAGCCGCACGATCTCCTGGTGCCTCGGGCCGCCATCGCCAAGGATCACGGCCTCGATCAGCGCCGTCCAACCAAGGTTGTTCACGTGATTCACGGGGATGTTCGGGCGCTTCAGGATCTCCCGCACCACCTCCACGTAGCCCCGCTCCGAAACGGCGATCAGCGGCGTCCCGCCGAAGGCCTTCGTGCCCACGCGGTCCGCTCCCGCATCCAGGAGCACGCCGACCGTCTCGGGGTGGTTTGCGAGCGCCGCGAAGTAGTAGGCCGTGTCGTCGCGGGCGTCTTTGGCGCTCACCTCGGCCCCGGCCGCCAACAGGACCCGCACGATGGCGGTGTGTCCGCCCTGGGCGGCGAGCATCAGGGCCGTCTTCCCCTGGGCGTCCCGGCTATCGACGGGGATCTTCCGCGCCAGTTGGGCCCGCACACGCTCCAGCTCCCCCTCGGCCGCGGCTTCGAGGAGCCGCGCCGGACTGCCAGCGTGACCGTCCCCTGCACCGGCAGCGTGGCTGTCGGCCGGGCGAGCGTCGCCGCTGGTGAGGGAGACGGCGAACCGATAGCCGTCACGGCCGGCGTGACGCCCACCGGCGCCCCATCGCTATCGGCGCCGCCACAACCCACCAGGGTTACCCAGGCCGCGCCCGCGAGTAGCAACCACAACCTCATCCCACCATTCTGCCCACTGCCTGCCTACAGCGCATCATGAGCCACGGTCCCGTCAGCCTGAGCGGACGTGTCTCCCTGTTCACCTCCAAACCTCTGCGCCTCGCGTCCCGGACACCGAGAGGGGCCGAGTTTCCTCGGCCCCTCTTCGGAACGTTCGTCAGACCTGACGGCTCAGGCCGTCTCTCGCGTCGCCGGCGGCGCGTCGTCGATATCGATCGCCTGCCCGCCCCGTGTCAGGAGCAGCGGCCGTTGACCGTTCGTGATGCTCTCGGCGCTGACGACGCACTTCCGTACGTCGGTTCGTCCGGGGATTTCGTACATCACTTCCATCAACGAGTCTTCGAGCACGGTCCGGAGGCCACGGGCGCCCGTCTTGTGGCGAATCGCCTGTTCGGCGATCGCCTTCAGCGCATCGTCGGTGAAGACGAGCTCTACGCCGTCGAGCGAGAAGTAGCGCTGAAACTGCTTGACCAACGCGTTCTTCGGCTCCGTCAGGATGCGGACAAGCGCCGACTGATCGAGCGACTGGAGGCCAACCACCATCGGCAACCGGCCAACGAATTCGGGGATGAGCCCGAATTCCAGGAGGTCATCGTGTGTCACGTGGGTCAGCAGGTCGTCCCGCATCGAACCGCGGAAGCGGCGGTCGGCCGTGAATCCGAGGCTCACGTGGTCCCGCGTCAACCGCTTCTCGATGTGCGTTTCGAGCCCTTCGAAGGCGCCACCGCAGATGAAGAGGATGTTCTGCGTGTTGATCTGGAGGAAGTCCTGGTGCGGGTGCTTTCGGCCGCCCTGGGGCGGGACGTTGGCGACGCAGCCTTCGATGATCTTCAAGAGCGCCTGTTGGACGCCTTCGCCCGAGACATCGCGGGTGATGCTGGGGTTGTCTCCCTTACGGGCGATCTTGTCGATTTCGTCGATGTAGATGATCCCGCGCTCGGCCTTCTGAATATCGAAGTCCGCCGCCTGGATGAGATGGAGAAGGATGTTCTCCACGTCCTCACCCACGTAGCCGGCCTCCGTCAGCGCCGTGGCGTCGGCCACCGAGAAGGGGACATCGAGCATCCGCGCCAGCGTTTTCGCCAGCAGCGTCTTGCCCGTGCCCGTTGGGCCAACCATCAGGATGTTCGACTTTTCGAGTTCGACATCGTGTTCGTTGGCCTGTTGAGTCCGCTTGTAGTGGTTGTATACCGCCACGGAGAGAACCTTCTTGGCCTGTTCCTGGCCGATCACGTATTCGCTCAGGTGCTCGGAGATGAACTTCGGCGGCGGCACCCGAAGGCCCCCGCCGACGGCGCCCTTGGCGGCCGTGGGCGCCGATGCCGTGCCCGTCTCCTCGTCGATAATTTCGCGGCACAGGTCCACACACTCATCACAGATGTAGACCGCGCCAGGCCCGGCAATAAGCCGCCGCACCTGATCCTGGTTCTTGCCACAGAACGAACAGTGGTACTGCACGCGATTGGTTCTGTTTCCGGCCAAGGCGACCCCTCCCCCGCTGAATCAGGCTTTCGTCGTGGTGTCAGGGCGAGAAAGCAGTTCGTCCACCAGGCCGTACTCTTTCGCACCCTGCGCATCGAGATAGAAATCCCGGTCGAAGTCCCGCGTCACTTTGTCGACCGGTTGGCCGGCGTGTTTCGCGATGATGTTCCGGATGATCTCGTTGTTGCGAAGGATCTCCTTCGCGGCAATTTCAATATCAGACGCCTGGCCCCGCGCGCCACCCAACGCCTGGTGCATATGCACGGTCGCGTTGGGGAGGGCGTAGCGCTTGCCCGGCGCGCCAGCGCAGAGCAGCACCGTGCCCATCGAAGCCGTCAAGCCCACGGCGATCGTCGAGACCTTCGGCTCGATGATCTGCATCGTGTCGTAGATCGCCAGCCCGGCCGTAATGACGCCCCCGGGCGAGTGGATATACATGCTGATGTCACGTTCCGGGTCCTCTCGCTGCAAGAAGAGCAGCTGCGCGACGATAAGGTTCGCCACCTGATCATCGATCGCTGTACCGAGAAAAACGATACGTTCCTTCAAAAGTAGGGAGAAAATATCGAAGGCCCGCTCCGAACGAGGCCCCGACTCGATCACCGTCGGGATGACGGCCTGCACGAGAGGGTGGATCCGGGTTGCTTGCGCGTCGCTCATTCGGGTGCGTCCTCCTTGCTCTCGGCCTCGGCCGGCTCGGCATCGGCGGCCTCGGGGGCCGGCGATGCGGGCAGTTCTGGCGCTTCGCCGATGGCGATCGCCGCCAACCGATCCAGCGTCCGTTCGCTCGTCAGGTTCCGCCGGATGGTGGCGATCCCTTCGAGCGTCGTAAACATCTCCCGGAAGCGCGCGCCATCGTCGCCCATCGGGGCCACGAGCTTGTCCACCTCCGCCTCTACATCATCGGGCGTGACATCGACTTTCTCGACCTCCGCAAGTTCGGTCAGCGCGAGCGACCGCCGCACCCGCACATCGGCCGCCTCCCGCAGCGTCTCCCGGTACTCGGCCTCCGAACGCCCGATGCGCTGCAAGTAGAGCGCATACTGTTTCTCGTCGCGGCCCATAACATCCCGGATCATGTGGTCGATCTCTCGCTCCACCATCACCGCGGGATAGTCGAAGGTCGCGACCTCCACGAGCTTGTCGATGGCCTCGTTCCGGAGGCGGTTCTTCTCCTCCGCCTCGAGCTGGGCGAGCATGTCGCTCCGGATCCGGTCCCTGAGCGCCTGGAAGCTGTCGAACTCTTCGGCGTTGACCATCGAGGCCAGTTCATCGTCCTCGTCTGGAAGCTGTTCTTCTTTGACTTCCTTCAGTTTCGCCGTGAAGTTCGCTGTCTTGCCCTGGAAGCGCTCGACCCGGAAGTCCTCCGGGATATCGACATCGAACTGCTTCGTCTCGCCAGCGGTCATCCCCAGGATGGCTTCGGAAACGCCGGGGAAGAGGAGCGGCTGCCCCTCACGTACCGGGAATTCGGCGTCATCATCCTTGACGAAGTCGTCCCCATCCACCGTCGCCTCGATGTCGGCGATCAGCATGTCGTTCCACTGCACCGGCCGCTCAACCGGGACGTACATCGCATGCCGCCGGCGAAGGAGCATGACCTGCTCGGCGACCGCCTCGTCGGTGGCTGCGATCGCTTTGCTTTCAACGCGGATCGAGCGGTGGTCGTTCAGCGTAATCGTTGGCCGGACCGGCACGATGAACCGGAATCGGACCGGGTCCATCTCCATGCTGTCCAGGCTCGGCTGTGCGATGGCGTCTACATCTTCGGTCGCCATGACCTCGTTGTAGACGTCGGGCACGAGCTTATCGAGCGCCTCCCCCATGATTCGATCACGGCCCAGGGCCTTCTCGATCAGGGGACGGGGCGCCTTGCCCGGACGGAAGCCGGGGATGCGTGCGCGAGGCGCGAGGCGGCGAAACGCAGCCTCGAACGACTTATCGACCCGCTCCTGGTCGACTTCGATGTCCAGTTGGACGCGACTCTCCGGGAGCCGCTCAAGAGTTACCTTCAAGGGTGGCTGAGTCCTCCTCTCCGAGTATAGCAGAGGCGCTCATCCACACGCCCGCGCCTTGAATCGCCGGGACCACGGATCAATGTTCCCGCGTCGCCCGCGGTTCGAGGATATCCACGAGGGCGTCGCCGAGGAGGTTCCAGGAGAGAAAGAAGAGGACGACGGGAATCGCCGGCGCCAAAAGCAGGTGCGGATACAGTTCGAAGGTCCTCGGCCCCGCGCCATCGGCGATCAGTGTCCCGAAGCTCGCCGCCGGCGCATCGATCCCGAGCCCGAGGAAGCTCAGGGCCACCTCCGCCAGCGCGATCCCGGCCATCCCGGCCGACATCGAAACGAAGAAGAGCGGCATCACCCCCGGAAGGATGTGCCGCGTGATCACCCGCCAGGTCGATGCCCCGATCGACTCCGCCGACTCGACGAAGGCCGACTCGCGGAGGGCGAGCGTCTGCGCCCGGACGATTCGCTGTCCACCCACCCAGGCGAAGGGAACGCTCGCCCCAACGAGAATCAGGAACTGAATGATGGCCCGCGAATCGTCCGACGAGAAAAACGTATTGTCATCGACCGTGAACGCCGCGCCGAGGATTCGTGACCGGAACGCGGCCGTGATCGCCAGCATCAGCACCAACGTCGGAATCGCCGATAAGACCTCTCCGATCCGGTTGATCACCGTATCTATCCAGCCGCCACGGTACCCCGCCAGCAGCCCCAGACCGAGGCCAAGGAAGACGCCGCCCGTGAGCAGGACGACGAGCGTGAAGAGGATCGTCGTCCGCGCCGCGTAAAGGACGCGCGTGAAGAGGTCTCGCCCCAACGCATCCGTCCCGAAGATGTGCTCACTCGAAGGGCCGGCGTTGCGCAGCGCGACCCGCTCCTCAACGGTCAGCCCCTTCGGTACCTCGTTCGCGCCATAGGGCGCAATCAGCGGAGCGAAGATCCCGCCAACGTAGAAGACGGAGATGAGCAGGATCGCGACGACCGCGACCTTCTTCCGGATCATGATCCGGAGCACGCGAAAGCGGCGCTCATCGGCAAGCATCGGCGGCGTCTGGAGATCGACTGTCCCCGCCATCGCCATGCGCCTACCGCCCCCGCGTCGCGCCGACCCGCACGCGCGGATCGATGAACCCGTACAGCACATCGATGAACACGTTTGCGAGGACGAAGAGGACGGACCCGAACAGCGTTATCGCCATGATCACGTCGTAGTCCGGCGTGATCGCCGCCTGTAGCGCCTCCTGGCCGATCCCGGGAATGCCGAACGCCCGCTCCACGAAGAGTGAGCCGCCGATAATCCCGGGTAGCGCAAGCCCGATCACGGTGACCATCGGCAAGAGGGCGTTGCGGGTGATGTGAACGAACACCACGGTCGAATTCTTCAGGCCCTTGGCCCGCGCCGTGCGCACGTAGTCTTCGCCCAGGACGCCGATCACGGAGGCCCGCATCAAGCGCGCCACCCCGGCCACACCCGGAAGCGAGATGATCAGGATCGGCAAAATGGCGTTCGGGGAGTACACCCCGTCCCACGTGAGCCCGACAAGGTCCAGCTTCAGGATGAGGATCCACTGGACCAGCGGCGCCATCACGAACGTTGGGATCGCGTCCAGCATCAGCCAGCTCCCGATCGTCAACGGGTCCATGAAGGTCCCCCGCGCCAGCGCCGCATAGATACCCACGGGTATCCCGATGGAGAAGACGATGAGCAG
>JANMTH010000169.1:0-7276 GCA_031390305.1 Thermoflexaceae bacterium | reverse complement strand
CGTGATCAACAACCCGTTCATCCGTCCGGGCGCCACCGTCGCCGTCTTCGGCGTTGGCGGCGTCGGCCTCAACGTCGTCCAGGGCGCGCGCCTCGTCAGCGCCTCCCGCGTTATCGCCGTCGATCTCGTCGCCGAGAAGCTGGAGTTCTCCCGCCGCTTCGGCGCCACCGATGTCATCGACGCGAGCACGGCCGACCCGGTCAAGGCGATCCTCGAGATGACCGGTGGCGTCGATTTCGCCTTCGACTCCTTCGGCAGCGCCACGACAATAAGCCAGTGCGTGGATTCGCTCCGTTCGAACGGCACGGCCGTCATGGTCGGCCTCGCGCCCGAAGGCCAGAAGGCGCCGATCGATATGGTCAGCCTCGTGCGTAATCAGAAGCACCTTATGGGTTCGTACTACGGCTCGGCGAACCCACACGAGACCTTCGACCGGATGGTGGACTTCTACCGCCAGGGAAGGATCGACATCTCGGGCATGATCACGCGCCGCTATCCGCTGAGCGCGATCAACGACGCCTTCGACGACCTCCTCTCCGGCAAGCCCGGCCGGGGCGTCATCGATTACGGTCTGCGGTAGGTGGCCGAGTACGGGATCAACGGCAAGGTGGCGATCGCCGGGATCGGCGAGACGCGGTACTACCGGCGTGGCGCCTCGCCCGTCTCCGAATTCCTGCTCGTTTGCGAAGCGGTGAAGCGGGCCGCCGACGACGCCGGGCTCGATGTCCGCGAGATCGACGGTTTCGCTTCGTACAGCAACGACCGCACGGACCCTACCCGCCTCGCCGCGGCCCTCGGCTGCCGCGAGATCACGTTCGCCAACATGTTCTGGGGCGGCGGCGGCGGTGGCTGCGCCGGGGCGGTGGGCAATGCGGCCGCTGCCCTCGTCGCCGGATACTCGCGCTACGTCGTCGCCTACCGGGGTCTGGCCCAGGGCCAGTTTGGGCGTTTCGGCCAGGCGCGCCCCTCCGCTTCCGTGCCCGCGCCGATGTCGTTCACGGCGCCCTACGGGGTCTTCACGCCGGCCCAGCACATCGCCCTCCGCACGCGGACGTTCATGCACCGCTATGGATTGAGTCAGGAACCCCTCGCCGGGATCGCCCTTGCTTCCTACGGACACGCCCAGCGCAACCCCCGCGCCGTCATGTACGGCCGGCCGCTTACCCGCGAGGACTACGACAACTCCCGCTGGATCGCCGAGCCCTTCCACCTCTTCGACTGCTGTCAGGAGAACGACGGCGCGGCGGCCGTCATCATCACGACCACGGAACGCGCACGCGACCTCCGCCAGCGGCCGGTCAACGTCATGTCCGCCGCCCAGGGCTCGGAGACGGGCTTCAGCCTCGTCGCCCCGACGGAGGTTTCGTTCGGCTCCGCGAACTTCGGGGGGATGGCCAGGCGGCTCTACGCCGCCGCTGGCATCGGCCCCCAGGACGTCGATGTGGCCCAGGTCTACGAGAACTTCACCGGCGGCACGCTGATGAGCATGGTCGAACACGGCCTCTGCGGCCCCGAAGAGGCCGAGGCCTTCTGCACCGTCGAGAACCTGACCGCGCCCCACGGCAAGATGCCCCTGAACACGAGCGGCGGCAACCTCGCCGAGTGTTACATGCACGGCCTCGAACTGGTCGTCGAAGCCGCCCGCCAGATTCGTGGTACGTCCACCGCCCAGGTTCCGGGCGCGAAGATCGCCCTCGTCGCCGGCGGCCCGGTCACCGCGCCAATCAGCGACCTGCTCCTGTCGGTGTCATAACGATGGGACGCCGCGAAGCCCACTACCTGCCCGCCGGTCTCCCCGCGCCCGACCTCACGGGGATCGATCGCCCCTTCTGGGAGGCTGCGGGGCGCGGCGAACTCCTCGTCCAGACGTGCGGCGACTGCGACGCCCCACAATGGCCGCCCGAGGAGATCTGCGCCGCCTGCCATTCGACTAACCGGGCCTGGAGGGCGGCGAACGGGCGTGGGACGGTCTTCTCCTGGAGCCGCATCTGGCACCCCGTGCACCCAGCGCTCACGGACCACGGCCCCTACATCGCCGTCGTCGTCAGGCTCGACGACCTCCCTGTGCTCATGCTCGGCAACCTCCTCGGCGACTCCGCCCAACCCGTCACCGTCGGCGACGCGGTGGAAGCAGCCTACGAAGACCACGGCCCGTACGGCCTGGTGCAGTGGCGGCGGCCGTAGCCGCGCCCCAAGTTAGTGGCTTACGTGATTGGTCAAAAATCCCAGACATGCCGTAAACTCCCGAACACTCATCAACGACAAAGCGGGGCACCAGTTGACTCCGGAAGATGTTCATCCCTCGGCTACGTCGCTTATCGAGCGGTTCCACGCCGTGTTGTACCCGTTTCCACTGGAGCGACTCCTGCAGGACCTCCCGGAGCATGGGTGGATCGTTCCTATCGCAGAGCAAGATGAAAGCGGATTGAAGCTTACGGCCCCGCCGTCCAAGGGTAACGTGAAGCTAGCCTTCGATGTCGCCAACAAGACGCTGGGCGTCCGCGGTACGGACCCGCTAGAGACTCTAGCTGAGTTTCGCGCCGTGCTAGCGTTCGCGACCGAGCGCTTCGGGCGTGGGCCGGAGGTCCAACGACACTACGTTGAATTGCGCTTCACCGGCACAGCAGACACCGGTACGGCGGCTGACTTGCCGATCCCAGAAGTGCTGGACAGATGGTGGCAGGGGCATCCGCGTAGCGAAGCTCTCGCCCAGAGACTTTCCGAGTTCTTTCCCGGCGACGCGCTGGGCGCTTACGGCATACGGATGGCATCACGGGGTAAGGACGCCAATCGGGCTGATTGGACGGAGTTGACCATCGGACCCTCGGCGACATCCGGCCAACGAATTTACAACTTCGACCTGATCCTTCGACGACAGGCCAAGGCAGAGGTTGAGCAAGCCGCGGAGCGATGCAAGGACCTGATCGTGGTGGCCATCCAGGAGATGAGTAGGTGATGGCCATGGTGGTTTCGACGGAGTCGACGTTCACTGAGGCCGCCTCGTGGCGGACCGTGCGTGACGCTGACGTCGCCAGTCCGACGGCATGGCAGGACTCCGGGACGCCCCCGATTACCGGCCACCGTCTAGGGTTGACAGCTTGGTCTGACCCAGCCGAGAGACCTATCCGGACGGGTAGCCGTGACGACTTCTGGTCCCGGTTGAGCGTGGAAGAATTGCAGTCCAGGCAAGGCACCGAGGTTGTCGTGGCTGCGGGAACGGGCACCGTCTCCTCGAGAATCGATGACAGCGACGAAGAGTCGAAGGCTCTCGTTACATCTTCGATTCGTAGGCTAGCTTCTATCATTCATGCGATAGTCGCTAGCAAGGCCGCTCGAACACGACTTCCTATTTCCGATGTGTATTTCGACGTCGATACCGACTTCGACGAAGGGACCAAGGGGCTCGTGTTGGTTTTCCAGGTTCACGCCGGCATCGCTCAGGCGCTGGCGTTTTGGAATAGCCTCGATTATGAGTTGAACCGCTGGGTCCCGAAGCTCTCCATAGTGGATCAAGAGATAGTGACGAACAGAATCGCTCTGAGGTTCGTCTGGGCGGCCTCCGCGAGAGCTTAGATGCCATACGATACTTCCGACATGGCAAGGTTGTCCAGCCAGCTAGCGACTATTAACTTCCCAACGGTGCAACCTGAGTCTCTTCTGCGAGCCGCTATTAGTAGATCCTACTACGCGTGTTTCCTGGCGGCTCGGGACAGTTTGTGGGGAGTTGATGGGACACCGTCTCAGACCCAGAAGAGTAGATTCCCTCGTTCAAAAGGATCGCACGATGAGGTCCTTCAGGCTTTGGGAGCCCATCCTGGAGCAACATTTGGCAAACGAAGTCGCCTCAAGAGCCAGCTTGCCCAGCTAAAGGCGATGCGGGTGGCAGCGGACTATCGCCACAGCGATACTCATAGTGAGGTGACGCGATTGTTCGCCCAGTATCGTGTGGCAACTTGGCAGCAGCTGACGAACGAAGCCTTAGCGTTGTGCTCTCAGGTTCTTCCGGAGATGCAGGCCTTGCCGAGGTTCACCTAGCAGGGGTGATGACGAACTCCCACATCATATCTTTAGTCCGAAGTCGAGGATGGGCGTAACACGCGCAATAATGCGCTATTGTCGAGTTCTCCGCGAATCAGGCCCCTTTATCAACACCCCTGGCAAGAGCTACAGCTAGCCCGCGGGCGCGCCCGCCGCGAGAACGCAACGAGGCCGCTCCATGGAGCGGCCTCGTTGCGGTTGCGGGCTGGAGCGGTCGAGGCGGCTGTCAGCGGTCCACCTCGAAGAAGGCGAGCTTGGTCCGGCCGACGGTGACCACGTCCCGGTCGTTGAGCATCGTCGGCGTCGTGATCTTCCGGTTTCGGCCGTCGCGCTTCAGGTAGGTGCCGTTCGCCCCGCCGAGGTCGTAGAGGACGAAGCGGCCGTTCTCGAACTTGACGCGGCAGTGCTCGCGGCTGGATTCGTCGTCGTTGATGACGACCGTGCTGCCCGCCGCCCGGCCGAGGTGGTTGTCATCGCCCAGCCGGTGGGCGGTGCCGTCGCCGGTCTGCTCGGCCAGGAAGGCGATGCGGTTGACTGGCTTGAAGCTCGCCCCGCGGACCATCGTGTGGAGGGCGTCGGACTCCGGCGTCGGGATCCCCGCGCTGGTGAGCGAATCGAAGGTGGCGACCCGTGTCGCCGGAGCGGGAGAGGCGGCGGGTTCGTACGCCGGGGCGACCGTCGCCGAAGCGAAGGCCGGGGCCTGGGCCGCCATCACGAAGGCTGGCGTCTCGTCGTACACCACGCCGTCTTTGAGGGCGATGACGACCATCGCCGTTACCGTCAGGGCGAGGCCCGCGAACGCGCCCAGGGCGAGAGCCGAGAAGAGCGCTTCCGGGGCTACCGGTGCGGCGACCGCCGCCGGAATGGTGAGGAGCGTGCCAGCGATGGCGGCGAGCTGCTCGTTGGTGGTGGCTTTGTTGGCGCTCATGAGCATCCAGGCGGCGGCGATGGCGGTGGCGGCGAAGATCGCCGAGAAGAGGAAGATGCGGGTTCCGGTTTCGATAGCTGCGAAGTCCATGGTCGTGTTCCTTTCGAAGTTCAGGTGGGGTTGGCCGGTTAGACCTTCTTGAAGACGAGGCGGGTCTCGCCGAGTTCGATGACATCGTTGTGGCGAAGCGTGTGCTGTTGGGTGCGGCGGCCGTTGAGCTTCGCGCCGTTCTGGCTTCCCAGGTCGATGAGGGTGAATTCGCCGTCGCCTTCGAAGCGAATTTTGGCGTGTTCGCCACTGACGGAGGAGTCGTCGAGGCGGATGTCGTTGGCGCCGGACCGCCCGAGGGCAGTGGTGCCGCGGATGAGCTGATGGATGGCGCCCGCCCGTTCGGTGGTGGTGACCACCAGGTAGGCGTAGGCCGGAGGCTGCTTGCTGAGTTGCACGGTCTCGAAGTTCATGGCTTGGTTCTCCCTTTGTTCTGGTCTTGTCGTGTGGTGGCGGCGTGGCTACCGAATCGGCATCCACTGGTTGGCGAGCCGCTGGGCATCGCTGGAGGCGATCGAGAAGTTGATGCCCGGGGCGCGCGTTGTTTGGCCCGGCACGTAGGCGACCTGCGTGTTCACGCCGACGACTTCGCCGCAGGAGTTGACGAGTGGGCCACCGGAATTGCCGGGGTTCACATCGGCGTCGTGCTGAAGGAACTGGGCGCCTTCGAACACGCGGAGCGCCGACATGCGGCCGAATGTGAAGCTGGCGGCCCCGGAGGTGCGTTCTTTGGTGTCCGCCGGGAAGCCGGCGGCGACGAGCATGTCGCCTTCGGTGAGGCCCGAAGACTTCGCCCAGGTGGCGGCCTTCAGGTTCGGGATGCCCTCGGCCTTGAGGAGCGCGAGGTCCACGTGACGGTCGAAGTTCACGAGCTGGGCCGGCAGTTCCCGCTCCTGGCCGGCGAGGACGATGACGTAGCTCGCCATCGGCTGGTCCCGGTCGTCGAGCACGACGTGACGGTTCGTCATGATGTAGCCGTCGTTGTGAAGGACGAAGCCGGTGCCGGTCTGGACGACGTGGCCCTGCTGGTCGAGGCCGACCACCCAGACGGTTGAAGGGCGGATGGCGTCGGCTGCTCCCTTTTCCCCGCAGGCCTGGGCCGTGGTCGCGTTGGAGCCCATTCCCAGCGCGGCGAGAGCGATGACGCCGCCGATGGCGAGGGCCGCAAGGGGCATCGCGAAGCGCTTCAGCTTCTCGCCAGTCGGGAGCTTGCGTGCGGCCGGCCGTGGAGCCGCGACCGAGGTGTGGGCCTGCGCGGAGAGCGCGAACGAAAGACGGGACTTGCCGATTTCGATCACGTCGCCTTCGCTCAGGATGTGGTCGGCCGTGAGCTTCTTCTTGCTCGTGCCGCGCTTGTCGACGAGGTAGGTCCCGTTCGCGGACCCGAGGTCCCGCACCACCCAGCCGCCGTCTCCGGCGCGGAAGACGCGAGCGTGGGAGCGCGAGACCTGATCGTCGTTGAGGACGATGCCGGCGCTGGAAGCGTCGCGGCCCAGTTCAACCTGGCCTTCAAGCGGGAACGCTTTCCCCGCCGCGGGCCCCGATGTGACTACGATCCTGGCCATTGATTTCCTCCTTGTGACTTGCCAGTCGAGCTACACCTATCGTGGCGGCGCGCCCGGCCCCTTCCTTGACGCATCCCTGACAGGGATCGAGCACCGGTCTGACAATTCACGGGCGCCCACGTGTCGTGGCGCGGGGGGCCCGGGCGCCGCGGCCTTCCGCCCTCCGCCACGCGAGGAAGCCCCGGCCTGGTGGCCGGGGCTTCCGATAATGCTGGCTGTAGTTCTGTGGAGGGGGCCCGCCCGCCCCGCTACCACGTCAGGTCGAATGTCGGCCTGGCTACGAACTCGATTCGGAGAAGCGCTTCGATCGTGAAGCCCAGGTCGGCGGCTTCACAGAGCGAGTTGCAATAGGTCATCTTCAGGGATGCGCTGGTCGATCGGCGCCAGTCGTACTTCATCGAGCAGCGGGCGCAAGTGCGGATGTTCGGGGTGACGGTTGAGGTGACGTTCACTTGAGTTCCTCCGGGTTTGATGTGCTCAGCTTCGCGCCGGCCGCTTCGGGCGCCTTGACGCCATCGTGACGCGGCCCTGACAGTCCTCGGCGGCCCACCAGGCCTCGCCCGGCCCGCCGGCGACAGGCGCAAGGTACCCGGAGGAACGCCGTATACTCCGAGCGCTGGACGCGCGGTTCCGCGGGCCAGACGGGGAGTGGTGATGGGTCAGCAGGGCCATGGGACAGGGCGGCTTCGTTCGATCG
>JANMTH010000761.1:0-2999 GCA_031390305.1 Thermoflexaceae bacterium | reverse complement strand
CTGGAGCGGGCCGTGGACGAGCACGTCGGGGTGTCCTTCCACCGCCGCGTACTCGCGGTCGTAATGGATGCGGTGCGGGTTGTTGGTGGCGGCGCTGAAGAGGAAGAGTTGGGCGCGGCTGGCGTTCTTCAGCATCGGCGCCATCTCCGCGCCTTCGCTGACGTCCTCGATGAAGCGTTGTCCGGTCATCGTCGTGTTCTCCTTCTGGAAGGCGGTGTCCGCGCTACGAACGTTCGGGACTCCGCGATCAGTTGCCGGGTTAGGGACGGGTCGGGGTCGGTGATCAGGACCCACTCTTTCAACGGCGGTCCGGTGAGGTAGGACAGCGGCTCCACCATGTGCTGCGCCACCAAAGCCGCGCGCCGAGCCTGGGGGAGCTTCACACCGGGCCCGCGGTCCGAGAGCACGGCGAAGACGCGGCGTCCAGCCAGGGCCACGTCCCAGCCGAACTGGCGGCGAACCGACACTTCGGGGTCGGCCAACAACCAGCACCGCAGGCCGTCTTCCTCGTTCGTCACGGGCGGCCTCAGCGCGCGATGCTCAGCCCGCGGGCGCGGGCCACAACATCGCCATCCTGGTTCGTGTAGGTCGTCTCGGTCGTCTGCAGAACAAACGGGCCCGAGGAGCCCGACTTCTGATCGAGGGCCTTGAGGCGGGTGACGCCCGTTACGGTGTCACCCGCGAACACCGGGGAGACGAAGTCCCACTCTTCGCCACCGAACATCACGCGCTTGACGTTCAACGAAACGCGCTTGCCGCCGCCCCCGCGAGGGATGCCATCGACCCGCAGCTCATCCACCGGGCCTGCCTGCGTCAGCGCCCAGGCGAGGAAGGTCGGCGGGACGAGCGTCGTCCGGTAGCCAGCGTCTCGCGCGGCCGCCTCGTCGAAGAAGAGCGGATTCAGGTCGCCGGCGGCCAGGGCGAAACGCTGCGCCTCTTTCGCCGTGATCGTGCTGGTCACGGGCTCGCTCAGGGCCTCGCCGATGAGCGCCTTCGCCTCATCCGGTACGAGCGGTTCGGCCATGGTTCGTCTCCTTTCGTTCACGGATCGGATCCGCGCTGTCACGGGTCGAGCAGGACACCGGGGTTCAGGATCCCGTTCGGATCGACGGCCTTCTTCGCCGCCCGCAACGCTTCGGCGAAGAGATCCGGGCGCTGCCGGTCGTACCAGGGCCGGTGGTCTCGGCCGACGGCGTGGTGATGGGTGATCGTGCCGCCGTTGGCGATGACGGCGTCGGAGGCGGCACGCTTGATTTCGGCCCACATCTCCAGCTCGCCGCCCTGCTTGCCGAGGCCGGAGAAGCTGTAGTAGGGCGCCGGGCCATCCGGGTAGACGTGGGTGAAACGGCAGCTGAGCGTTCCGCCGCCGCAGACCCGTTGGAGGGCCTCCGTGACGGCGGCGCGGACGTTGCGGTCGAACTCCGGCCAGCGGTCCCAGGTGATGGCCGTCTCGAAGGTGTCGCCGATGATGCCGAGGCCGGCGGTCATGTTGCCCTGGTAGGGGGCGCGAATGAAGGAGTTCCGCCATTCGCCGACGGCGCCCTGGCGGCCGGCCTCGGCGGGCGCTTCGCGCTTTGCGCCATCGACGACGAGGACGCCGTTCTCGTCCACCCGTCCGCCGGCCTCGGCGGCGAGCCGGACGGCGGCTTCGATGAACGGCCCCTGGGGGACGTCGGCCGATTCGAAGCCGAGGATGAGGATCGCTTTCGTCCCATCGAGGCCGGCGGCGTTGCCGGCTTCTACGGGGTCGAGGACGCGCGCGTTGGCGGGCCAGAGCTTGGCCCGGACGACCTGGCGAGCGCCCTCATAGGCGCCCTCCCAGGTATCGAAGAGCATGCCAGCCGAAGCGCGATACGTTGGGCGGCCCTGCACCTTCATCCACGCTTCCGTGATGATGCCGAGAATGCCTTCGCTGCCGAGGACGAGGCGATCGGGGCTGGGCCCCGCTCCCGAGCCGGGCAAGCGGCGAGATTCCCAGGGGCCGCGCGGCGTCACCATCCGCACAGATTCCACCATGTCATCGATATGCGTCTGATTCGTCGCGTAGTGGCCGCCGGAGCGGGTGGCGATCCAGCCGCCGAGGGTCGACCACTCGAAGCTCTGTGGGAAGTGCCGGAGGGTGAGCCCGTGCGGCTTCAGCTGTTCATCGAGGTGGGGGCCGAGAACACCGCCCTGGATGCGCGCGGCGCGCGAAACGGGATCGACCTCGAGGACGCGGTTCATATCGCGCAGATCGATGGTCACCGAGGTCGGACCCTCCGATGGAACCTCTACTCCCCCAACCACGGAGGAACCGCCGCCATACGGAATGGCGACATGACGGTCGCGGTCGCACCACTCCAGGAGGGAGGTGACGTCGGCTTCGTCACGGGGGAAGGCGATGATGTCGGGGGCGTTGCGGAAGTCGCCGCTGATGGCCCTGATCCGATCGCGGAAGCTCTTGCCGTAGGTGTGGGCGGCACGCTCGTGCGCATCGACGGTGCAGATCGAGGCGAGGGCGGCCGGGGGCGTGACGCGCGAGGGGCGCATGGTCGCACGATCGAGGCTCGGCCTGGGCGGCGGCGTGAGTGTCTTGCCGTAGCGCAGGGAGAGGCGAGCGGCGGCCTGCGCTCGCTGATCGTCCGCCGGTTCGTCGGATTCCAGGCCCCAGCCCCAGTAGCTTCTGCGCGCCATCGCTTTCCTCCCGATGCCCTCCGCGGACACACGGCGCATCTTACAGGCCATCGCCATTGGCGATCCTCCCGCTATCATGCGACCGGTGAATAGACGAAGCCTTCGTGGCAACGCCCTCAGACCGTTCGCCCTGCCCGCCGGAATCCTCGCGGTCTTCATCGGGACGGGGATCGGGCTCGTCATCCTTTCGCGATCCGTTGGGGGGAGCGACGCGCCGCCGCCGGCGCCGCCCTTCGTCACGCCCGTCGCGTCATCGGTTTCGGCGCTGGATGTGAAGCAGCGGGATGGTGACGTGGTAACCCTCATCCGCCGGAAGGCGGAAGCGG
>JANMTH010000102.1:0-2735 GCA_031390305.1 Thermoflexaceae bacterium | reverse complement strand
CCCATCGTGATGAGGCTGTCGTGGATCTTCCGCTGGCGCTCGAGCTCCACCTCATCGATGTACTCCACGGGCAGGGTGTATTCCATCTGCCTGAAGCGATAGTCGTGCAGCCTTGCCGCGTAGACATGGCAGCCGACCAGTTTCGCGGAGAACTCTTTGCCCAGCGCGAGGGCGCAGGCGACGGCGCGGTTGGAGTGGTCTGAGTTATCGACGGGAACGTAGATGCTCTTGTACATCGGATCCTCCGGATGGCCCCGTCAGCTCAAACGCTCGTGGCCGGCTGTTGTCTGCGCTCACCGCCGAGCTCGTCGCGGCCCCGACGCCAGCGTACCCAACCGATCACGGCCAGCTCGATGGCGAGGATGAAGAGCGCCGTCTTGATCATCGGGCCGACGGCCGATGGGACCACTTCTGGCTCGACGTAGAGCGCGTACCAAGCCGTGAGACCTCGCCTGTTGCCACGCTCGCGCGAGGACCCGTCCCAGACCGAGAAGGCGACCGGCATGAACTCTCGGGGCGAAAACGGGGCGCCCGAGGTCGCGCGAAGGGGCCGCTTGACGATGACCGACCATTCTCCCTGGTCGTGGCTCGCGACACCAGTGAGATCGCCCGTGTCGTTGGGAGCGATGTCCCCGCTTCCCCGGCCGGTGAACTGCAGGGGCTCGGAGCGGGCGAGATCGAAGAACCAGAGATCCACCGAGTTCTGGGCGTCGCCGAAGATGAAGTAGGGCTTGCGGGCGCCCGTCGGCACCTGCGAAGGAATCTGGATCGAGACCGCGTCGGAGAACTCGGATGTCTGGCCGGCTGGCGCCGCTTCCTCCTCGCCAAAGACGTCACCTCCTGGCGGCGCCTGCCCGGCCGGGGTCGGGGCGGCTTCCTCCTCCTCCTCCGGCGGCACGGGAAGCGACGGCCCGTTCGTCCCCGTCTGCTGCGCGCTCATGTCGTGCCATCGAACGAGGAGGGCGATCGACTCGGCATCGTAGATTGCCTGAACGGTCACGGAGGTCGTGGGAGGATGGAACGCACGTCCGGGCTCCATGATCTGTCCGATGATCGGAAAGCGAGCGACAGGAGCGGACTCGAAGCTCGCGGCCCCCTTCTTCATATCGATCGGATCCTGGACGTGTTTGGCGACGACGAGGTTGGAATAGCCAGGCCCGTTGCTCCCCGAGAGAGAGACGATGAAGTCTGTGATCGCCCATCGTTGCTCGGGCTTGAGGGCGTCGAGGAACGACGGCATGGGCGTGCCGTTGAACCCCGTGCTCATCGTCCTGAAGATATCCTCGCCGGACGACCCTCCCCGGAAGGTCCAGCTCTGCGCGAGGTCCGCCGCGCGTATCGGATGGCCCCAGTCGTCCATGAGGGTTGGAGCCGAAGGTCCGTCGCCCCGACCGAGCGTGCCGTGGCACTTTACGCAGCCGGTCTCCTCGTAGAGCTTCTTCCCGAGCTCGATGGACTCTTTCGTGGCGGTCGGCGCGCTCGGGAGCGGTACGGGCTGAGGGACATTCTCGGGGTTCGAGAAGTCGGGGGAGAAAGTTGCAGTGAAGTAGGCGAGATCCGACACTTCCTGGTCGGAGAGGGTGGGCCAGGCGGGCATCGAGGTGTAGGGCATGCCGCGCCTGATGATGTCGACGAGATCCTGATGGGTCGGGAGCGCTCCGTTGGGGGTCGTCCGAACCTTGAACTTGCCCGTCGAGAAGTTGCGGGGCCTGGGGCGCAGATGCGGGGCCGCGTATCCTTCGCCATCCCCCTTCTCGCCGTGGCACTGCGCGCAGAATTTGAGGTAGAGTTTTTTGCCCGACTCCCGCTGCGCCTCGGTCCCGACGTCGGGGCCCTGCGCGCGCACCAATCCCGTCGGCGCGGCAGAGAGCGAGGCGCTCAGGACAGCGAGACATCCGAGCGCGCGCGAACGGATCAGGCAGGAGGTCATTTCGTGTGGGCCTCCTCCTTGGCGCGAGGCTTCTGGCCGGTGAAATCGTAGAGAAAGAGGATCGTCTCCCACATCTCTTCCTCCTTTAGGAACTTCTCCCACGCCGGCATGGCTGTATCCCAGGGAGCTCCTTCCTCGGGAAGTCCCGGACCTCCCTTGGAAATCCGCCAGAAGAGAAACGTGTCGCGCAACATCGCGATCGCCCCCTGGTCGGTGAAGTTGGTCGGAATCGGGTCCAGCCCGTGCACGAACATGCCGTTGCCAGCCAAGGTGTCGCCGTGGCAGAAAACGCAGTTCCGATAGTAGATCTGCCGCCCGTTCTCGACATGTCTGCGGAACTGTTCCGGATTCGACGTCTCGAGATGTCGTAAGGGGTTCTCTCCGGCGTCGAGATCGATCTTCTTGTCGTGAACCGTGATCTCCAAAGGCGATGCAGGATGGATCGTTCGCGGGAAGAGAGGAGGCTCGAGAGGGACGTTCATCTGGACGTAGACGTTCGCGGCCGCGAGCGCCGGGATGGCGACGACCGTGGCGCCGAGGAGCGCTGTGTACCGCTTGTCCGTCATGAACCGGACGAGCGGGCGGGAGACTTCTTCGCGGCGCTCCTGGCTGGAGGTCACGTACGTCAGGATCGCAATCGAGATGATTCCCATGTAGAGCGAGACGACGGAGGCGGGAATCGGGGCAGTGAATCCGAATCGGAGGAGGACGTAGATCCCCACCCACCAGGCGCCGGCCCACATCAGCAGATTGGCCCGGCGGAAGTGAAGGATCCCGAACGCGGCGGCCACGGCGAGGACGACCA
>JANMTH010000088.1:0-7653 GCA_031390305.1 Thermoflexaceae bacterium | reverse complement strand
CACGAGGATCTGGTTCAGCGTCTGCTCGCGCTCGTCGTGCGAACCACCGAGGCCGGCGCCGCGCTGGCGGCCGACGGCGTCGATCTCATCGACGAAGACGATGCAGGGGGCGTTCTTCTTGGCCTGATCGAAGAGGTCGCGGACGCGGCTGGCGCCGACGCCGACGAACATCTCAACGAACTCAGAGCCCGAGATGCTGAAGAAGGGGACGCCCGCCTCGCCCGCGACGGCGCGGGAGAGGAGCGTCTTGCCGGTGCCGGGAGGGCCGACCAGGAGCACGCCCTTGGGGATGCGTGCGCCGAGGGCCGCGAACTTCTCGGGGAACTTCAGGAACTCGACGACTTCGGCGAGCTCCTCCTTCGCTTCATCCACGCCCGCCACATCCTGGAACGTGACGGTGACTTTGCTGCCCGTGAACAGACGGGCGCGGCTCTTCCCGAAGCTCATCGCCTGCGAGTTCGAGCCCTGCGCTTGGCGCATGATCAAGAGGAGGAACAGACCGAAGAGGAGGAACGGGAGGAGGTTCAGGAGCAGCCCCAACACCGGCCCGAAGCCGCCGCTGTCCTTGTACTCGAGGTCAACGCCCGGGTTCCCTTGCCCGGCCTGCTTCAGGGCGATGTCCTCGTCGAGGAGGATCTTGTCGATGTCGGTGTTCTGGCCGACTTTCGAACTGACCACCTTGTCCTTGTTGTTCGTGCCCTTCTCGTAGTAGGTGACCGTCAGGTTCCGTCGATCGACGGCGATCTTCTTGACGAGACCGGCCTTGGCATCGGTGAGGACCGTGCCGAACCCGACCTTCGGGTGGTCGCTACCGCCCGAGAAGAAGGCAAACCCGATCGCGATGACGGCGACGAGGATCAGCAGGTAGATGAAACTGTTTCTCAGCCAGCGGGAATACAATAGGATGCTCCATCGGCGGGTAGTGAAAGCGGCAGTCCATCGAGTATAGCAGATGGTTTCCGGCCCGCTCGCCCGCTGGTAAGCGTGCTTAATCGCTTTCGGGGTTTCCCCATCGCCCTTTACACACGCTCGTGGCCGGCGCCCGGAATCCCCTTCGGAAGGACGGCTGGAAGAACGCCCAACGCCCATGCGCGGGAGTCTGCTAGGATCCCGTAGCCACTGCCGCGAGGCCGGGCCACTCTCTTTCAGGATGCACCATGAAGCTCGCTTTTGTCGGGGGAACCGGCCCCGAAGGACTCGGACTCGCCATGAGGATGGCTGCCGCCGGCCACGATGTCGCCATCGGCTCGCGTTCAACCGAACGCGGTGAGGAAGGCGCCCAGAAGGTTCGGGAGGTTCTCCCCGCCGCGAACGCCACCGGCGGCGCGAACGCCGATGTCGTCGGCGAGGCCGATATCGTCTTCCTTACCTTCCCGTACAGCGGCCAGCAGGCCACCCTCGAGGCCCTCGGCGGCGCGCTCGATGGCAAGATCGTCTGCAACGTCGTCGCGCCCCTCGAGTTCCAACAGGGCCTCGGCGCCGTCGCCCTCAGCGTCCCCGGTAACAGCGCTCTTCAGGAGGCGATCGCCCAGCTCCCGAACGCGCGCATCGTCTCCGCCTTCCAGAATATGAGCGCCGAAGAGCTTCAGCACCTCGATCACCCGATCGAATGCGACGTGCTCGTCTGTGGGCGCGACGTTGAAGCGAAGGAGGCCGTTATTGGCCTCGCCAACCAGATCGCCGGCGTCCGCGGCGTCGATGCCGGCGGTCCCTCCCAGAGCCGCTACGTGGAGATGCTCACTTCCCTCTTGATCAACCTCAACCGCAAACACAAGACGCAGAGCAGCATCAAGCTCGTCGGGCTCTAGCCCATGCCCACCGCTCACAATGGCCCGACCGAGATCTGGTACGAGGCGTTCGGCGATGGGCCGCCGCTCATCCTCGTGTACGGCATCGGTGGTAACAGCCGCCGCTGGTGGAGCGTTTTCCCGCGCCTCCTCGCCGAACGCTTCCGGGTGATCACGCTCGACAATCGCGGTACGGGCCGCGGCGCCCAACCCCGCGAACCCTGGACGATGGCCGACATGGTCGATGACATTCGCGCCGTCGCGGACGCCGAAGGGCTCGACGCCTTTCACCTCCTCGGCTGCTCGCTCGGCTCTCTCGTCGCGCGCCACTTCGGCGCCACCTACCCGCGCCGGCTGGCCTCGCTCAGCCTCCTCTGCCCACCAAACGGCATCCCCGCTACGCCCGAGGACATGTCCCTCGCGATCCTCTGGGACCCGGAGAAGCCACGCATCGAATCGGAACGCGCTTCCTGGGTCGTGGTCCATCCAGCGCCGTTCATCACCGCTCACGAAGCTGAACTGCTCGCCGACTTCGCGGCCGCCGAGGCCGAACGCACTCCCGCCCGCACGTTCCGCTTCCAACTCGATGCGGCCGCCGCCGCGCCGAGCCCCGACCCGGGCGTGAACGCCGCGCACTGGCCGATCCTGCTCCTGCATGGCACGGCCGACAGGCTCGTTCCACCCGAAAACGCGCGCTCCCTCCACGCCGCCCTCCCCCGGTCCGGGCTGCGCTGGATAGAAGGCGCGAGTCACAACTTCTGGCAACATGAACCCGAACAGGCGGCCGGCATCGTCCGAGACTTCCTGACGCGAGCATTGGAGGCGACCCCATGACTGGACTGCGGATCTTCCCCGTCCCTGGCCTTCCCGAAATCACCAACGGCGCCGGTCTCGTCGCGATGATCGTCGATGCGGCCTCCGCCGCCGGCTCCGCAATCGAGAGCGGCGACGTCGTCGTCGTCACCTCGAAGATCGTCTCGAAGGCCGAGGGCCGCGTCGTTGAACTGGCCACGATCGAAGCCTCGCCATTCGCGCGCGCCTACGCCGAGAAGTGGGAGAAGCCGCCCGAGATCATCGAGCTCGTGCTCCGCGAATCCCGCCGGATCGTCCGCCAACTCGGCCCCGTCTTGATCACCGAGACCCATCACGGCTTCGTCTGCGCCAACAGCGGCATCGATCAGTCGAGTTCCGGCGGCCACGGCCTCGCCGTCCTCCTCCCCGTCGATCCCGATGGAAGCGCGAAGCGGATGCGCACGGAGTTCCTGGCCCGCGGCCTCGACGTCGTCGTCATCGTTTCCGATACCTTCGGACGGCCCTGGCGCGAGGGCCAGACCGACATCGCCATCGGCATCGCCGGCATGAACCCCGTCCTCAGCTACATCGGCCAGGTCGATCCGCACGGTCACGAGTTCCGCGTCCAGGCCCTCTGTTCCGCCGACGAGCTGGCTGGCGCCGCCGAGCTCGTGAAGGGCAACATCAGCCGCGTCCCCGTCGCCGTCATTCGCGGCTATCCCTGGGCGCGCGACGACGAGGCCACGATGCGCAGCGTCATCCGGGATAGCGAGCGCGACCTGTTCCGCTGAGGTCACCGTTCAGGCCGGGCGCTCGACGCCGCCGCCGGCCGCTCCACGTCGCAGCTGCTCTTCGTCGAAGGTGACGAGGGCGTCATCCAGCTCCTGGGCCAGGGCGACGTAGATCGAGTCGCACCCGCGGAGGCGGGTAGCCCGCGCGTTCGCGACCGCGCGGAGAACGAGGGCCATCGTCACGGGATGGAAGGTGATTCTTCCTTGCTCAAGGGCGGCGCCGGCGAGCGTCACCGCCTCTGCGTTGCCCGTGACCCGCCAAAGGCTGGCGATTACTTCCGCCAACAGGATGGTGGGCGCGTGCAGAGCGACTCCTTCGACTGCGGCCCGTTCAAACCATGCGCGTGCGGGAGCGTGATGCACGTCTGACGGTACGAAGAGTGGAATGATCAGACTGGCATCAGGGATCGCCATCGAGCCAGTTACCCTGCGTTGGGCCGCGACGGCATCCGCCGCCGAGACGGTCCTCGGCCAGACTTCTCCGATGGCCTCGGCCGCGTCGTCGATCCGCGACAGCCAGAGATCCCAGGACGGAGTCGCATGCGACGACCAACGTTGCGGGTCGTTCGCGGGACCAGGCATGTTTGCCACCTCGCGAATCGCTTCGAGGTCTTCCGCCAGCGTCGCCGCGTCCCACTCTCGTGGCGCCGGCACCGGCGCGATGCGGGCCACCGCCTGCCCGCCATCGGTGATAACGCACTCATCGCCCTCGTTCCGCATCTCCCGCAGGATCTTCCCGGCGTTGCTCGCGAACTCGTCCACGGTCATCGTTCTCATACGGGGAATGGTACCGCATTCAGCCGCGCTTGCGCCCCAATCGCCGCCTCGTGAAGGGGCAACATCAGCCGGGTCCCCGTCGCCGTCATCCGCGGCTATCCCTGGGAGCCGGACGATGAGGTCACGATGCGCAGCGTCATCCGGGATAGCGAGCGCGACCTCTTCCGCTGAGGACGAACAGCGGGACAGCGCTAAAGCGGCTACCATCCGCCCGATCCGCGCCGATGGCTTGAGCTGTCCGCGAGTCGAGCCGTTGGGAGGGCCGATTATGACGCACTTCGTGTTGCGGGCCGGGGCGCTTGCGCTTGCCCTCGCGGCGTTGTTCTTCGTGGCGCCCTTCCCCCACACGGCGGCCGCACAGTCGGCCTGCGGCGAACCGTCCGGGGACGCGACGGATCTGATCTTCCTCACGGCGCCCGCGGGCGCGATTTTCGGGCCCATCAGCGGCCCGCCGCCTCTGCTCGTCACCATCGCCATCAGCGACGGAGTCGTGCTCTTTCCCGCCGGGTACCTCAATAGCTCGTTCGATTGGGGCGACGGCGCTTCCTCCGCCGTCACTTCCGTCCCCTGTCCCGATGGCGAGGCGGCCTGGCCAGGCCAAACCCACTCCCACACCTACGCCGCGCCTGGCCAGTACCAGGTCACCTGGAACATCGCGCTGGACGGCCAGCAGTTCGCAATTCCGATCCTCTTCGTTACGGTGGCCAGCCAGCCGGCGCCGACGCCCACGGAAGCGCCAGCAACGCCCACACCCATCGCCACGCCGCAGCCCGCGCCAACACCAACGCCGGCCGCTGCCGTCTCTCCGACGGCGGCCACGGCCGCGCCCGCCGCCTCCGAGACAGCTTCTTCGACCACGCCTTCACTCACCTCCACGCCCACTCCCTCGTCCACGGCCACGCCATCGCCGACGCCCACGGCCACGTCG
Organism: Thermoflexaceae bacterium; assembly: GCA_031390305.1. Classification (GTDB taxonomy): domain Bacteria; phylum Chloroflexota; class Dehalococcoidia; order Tepidiformales; family Tepidiformaceae; genus JANMTH01. The sequence continues at coordinate 2,578 of JANMTH010000088.1, read as the reverse complement.
CGACCCGCGCCGGCCGCAACGGCAACCGCGGCCGCTCCGCCCGCTGGCTCCCCAGCGGCCGCCGAATCGAGTCGTTTCGATGACTCTCCGAATCGTCCCGAGATCGCCCGAGACATTCAGTCGGTCGGCGAGATCTCCACCGATCCCGGTGTCGTTGCCACCAACATCCTCATCGCTGGCGTTACCGTCTGGGTGCTGTTCTCGTCCGTCCTGCTCAACCAGGTGCTCCAGACCAACCGTGAGGAGTTGGATCGTCGCGCGGCAGCTCTTGCCGCTCCATTCCGCCGGTTTCGTCCACGCCGACGCCTGCCCGCCGGCCGGATGGGGATGACGGCTGGGATGATCGCTCTCCTTGCGGGCACGGGGCTGATCTACTCGGTGCTCGAGCCTGGATTCGGCTGGAACGCGCCAACCGCTGTCCTCTTCCTCAGCGCGGTACTCGGCGTCGGCGTCGTCACATACGTCAGTTCGGGCCTCGAGGCCCTCACGACACGCCGCCTCACCGCCGCCGCCGCCGCCGTCCGGCCGTTTCCGGCGGCGATGGCTATCGCCGTCATCTCCGTCGCCGTCTCTCTCCTGCTCGATCTGCGGCCCGGCGTGATCTACGGCTTCGTCGCCTCGTGTGCCGTCCTCCAACCCATCGCGACCTCCCGCGCCCAATCCGGACGTATCTCGCTCACGCCGCTCACCGCCTCGTTGGCTCTTGCCGTCGCGTCCTGGCTCCTCATTACGCCCATCCGGTCCTTCGCGGACGGCTCATCGGGTTGGTTCCCGGCCGTTCTCGAAGCGACGGCGGTCTGCATCTTCATCGGCGGCATCGAAGGCGTCCTGCTGAACATGATCCCGCTCGCCGAAATGGATGGCGCACGCGTCTATCACTGGAACCGCTGGCTCTGGCTCGCTCTCGCGGCCACCGCCGCCTTCCTCACGTGGCACGTCCTCTTCGGCCGCGAACGCGAGAATTTCTCCGGCCTGCGCGAGGCCTCCTCCCTCACGGTCCTGGTCGTTTTCGGGCTGTACACCGTCCTGACCGTTGGGGTCTGGGCGTACTTCCGGCGCAGGTCCGTCACAGCGCCGGCCTGAGCGGCGAATCGCAGTCCGGCCTTCGTCCTGACATCGCCCGGCAATGCCCCAGGAGGCTAGCGCTGGTACGCTTCGCCCATGCTGCCGCTGCTGCCACGTAACAAGGTCGATCGCCCGTGAGCGCGCTACCGGTTCGTGTGAAGCTCCTGCGTGTGGGCGCACGGCTGCCCTACCGGGCGACCGATCTCGCCTCCGGGTTCGATATCCACGCCTGCCTCCCCTCCGGCATGGACGTCCGGCTTTCGCAAGTCCCTACCCTGATCCCCACGGGGCTCGCGATGGAGGTCTCGCCCGGCCTCGACGCCCAGCTGCGGCCCCGCAGCGGCCTCGCCCGCCAGGGCGTCCTCGCGACCTACGGCACGCTCGACGCCGATTACCGCGGCGAGCTTTTCATCGCCCTCTACACCACCAGCCCGCACATCGAGTACGTCGTTCGCGACGGCGATCGGATCGCTCAGCTCGTCATAACACAGTTGGCGCAGGTGGAGATGATTGAAGCCGCGGAACTGACGGAGACGGCGCGCGGCGCTGGCGGCCACGGGAGCACAGGCCGGTGAACTACCTCTACATCGTCCTCGGCGCGGCGGCCGGGGCGCCGCTCCGCTACTTCCTCGGCTCCCGCATCCAGGAACGCACCGGAGGCGCCTTCCCTTGGGGCACGCTCCTTGTCAACGTCAGCGGCTGCCTGCTCATCGGCTTCATTCTCGGTATCGCCGAAGCACGCGGTTCCCTCGCCCGTGAGGCGCGGCTTCTGCTCGTCACCGGCTTCCTCGGCAGCTACACCACCTTCAGCGCCTTCGGCTGGGAGACCTACTCTCTCGCCCGCGCCGACGACATCGCCCGCGCCGCCGCCAACGTCGCCGCCAGCTTTGTCCTCGGCCTCGCCGCCGTCTGGGCCGGCGCACAACTGGGGCGGCTGGCATAGGGCGCCCGCGCCTTTGGCCGTAAAACCGGGCTCCCGTATCATTCACGGGTTACCGTCCAGAAGGAAATGACGCCATGGCCTACGAACTCGATATCCTCCTCCCCACCCAGCAGCGAACCGACATCCCGGAATTCGCCACGGGCGATACCGTCCGCGTCCACGCCAAGGTGGTTGAAGGCGAGAAAGAGCGCATCCAGGTCTTCGAAGGCGTCGTTATTCGCCGCCGGATGAAGGGCCTGGTTTCGAACTTCACCGTTCGCAAGCTGGCCAGCGGCATCGGCGTCGAGCGCACCTTCCCCATGAACAGCCCCCGTGTCGATAAAGTCGAGGTCGTCCGCCACGGCAAGGTGCGGCGCAAGAACCTCTACTATCTCCGCGGCCTCACCGGCAAGGCTGCCCGGATCAAGGAACGCCGGATCCTCTAATCCGGCCCCGCCGGTCTCCCACCCCAGGCTCGGTGGCCGAAGCGTGCTCGCGCCAACAGCCAACCCTGCCCCACCAGTTCTTGGCGCTCTTGGCGATTTCGCAGCCGCTGGCGTCCCCGCGCCTCCGGCCCGCCGACCTGATTGG
>JANMTH010000081.1:0-4023 GCA_031390305.1 Thermoflexaceae bacterium | reverse complement strand
GGCGTTTACCCGTGTCCCCGGCCGGATGGAGGTGATGGGCCAGAAGCCCCTGATCGTCGCCGATGGCGCGCACAACGGCGAGAGCGCGGCGGCGCTCGCGGAGGCCCACCGCGACTACTTCAGCTGGCGCCGCGCCTTCTTCGTGATCGGCACGATGCGTGACAAAGACGTCCGCGCCATGGGCTTCAAGCTCGCTCGCATGGCCGAGCTGATCGTTTGTACGAGTTTCAACAGCCCTCGGGCGATGGACCCCTTCGTGATGATCCAGGAGATCGGTTTCCTTGGCCCTCCGGCGGTCGCCGAGGAGAGCGTGAGCGACGCCCTGGACACGGCCCTTTCCCATGCGGGCGAGGGCGACCTCGTCTGCGTCACAGGCTCGCTCTACGTAGTCGCGGAAGCGCGGGAGATCGTTCTCGGAGAGAGCGTGAGCCGGAGGTAGCGCGGGCTACAGGGTGAGCCGTCCCGGCGGTGCTGTTACTGGCCGGGCGTCCAATTTACTGGCCGTCACCCGCGGTTGAGTAGATAGAGGGCAACAATTGATGTCACTCTAGGTAAATAGTCCCTCTTGTTTCTTGTATTTACCAAACCTATAGTTCGGTCGCGGCGTATATAGTTCAGGCAACACGCCACCAAGGGGGAAAAACCATATGGCAAGTGAATATTGGACAAGGTTCCAGGCGATGAAGGCGTCTCGAAGGCGCTTCCTCGCGGCTGGCGCCGCCACCGGTGTGGGCGCCACCGCGTTGGCGCTCGTTGGCTGCGGCGATGACGACGATGCCCCGGCGGGCACGCCGACGGGCGCCGCGACGACCGCGACCGGCGCGGCCACGACTGCCGCCGCCACCACCGCCGCCGTAACGCGCGGCGGCACCTGGAGGTCGCCGATGGTCGGCGTCTCTTCGGGCAACCCGCCGACCCTCTATCCGTTCGAGAACCTCACGTACCTCGCCCAGTACTCATCTCAGAACCACTACAGCCGCCTGCTCCGCCAGAAGACCGGGCCGGATGTCGCGGTCGAGGACAAGACGAGCCTCGAGGGCGACTTCATCTCGAAGTACGAGCAGATCGATCCCTTGACCGTGCGCTTCACCATGAAGCCGAACGTCAAGTTCCACGACAAGGCCCCGCTGAACGGCCGGGCCGCAACCGCGACCGACTTCGTGAAGACGTATGAGGCGTTCGCGAAGGTCTCGCAGAACGCCGCCAAGTACTCAGCGGTCATCGACTCGGTGACGGCGCCGGATGAAAAGACCATCCTGATGAAGCTGAAGGCGCCCTTCGCACCGTTCCTTGCCTCGATGGCGGCATCGTCGGAAGGGATGTGGTTCATCCCGGTCGAGACGATCGACAACGGCCAGGTGAAGCAGGACCCGCTCGGTACCGGCCCGTACGTCTTCAAGGACTTCCAGACGGGCGTCTCGATGAAGTGGGACAAGAATCCCAACTACTTCGACGCACCCCTCCCGAACTACGACAAGGTCGAGTGGAGCCTGAGCAACGACGCGCAGCGCATCGTCGCCGCCCTCCAGGCCGGCGAGCTCGACTTCTCCCATCTGAATGGCGTGATCTTCAGGGATTCGCGTTCCAAGCTGGACCCGAAGGGCAAGGACATCTTCTCGCAGAACTTCGTCTTCGGCGGGGTCTTCTTCAACTTCGACAACAAGCCGTTCCAGGATAAGCGCGTCCGCCAGGCGATCTCGATGCTGATGGACCGCGACGGCTACCTCAAGGTCCAGGACGGCACCGGCAAGGGCAACTGGCACTCGCACATCAGCCCGGGCCTCGCCCCCTACTACATCTCGCCGAAGGACGCCAAGTTCGGGCCGAACGCCAAGTGGTTCCAGAAGAACGTGGCCGAGGCGAAGGCCCTTCTGAGTGCGGCTGGCGCCGATAACCTCCAGGGGATCAAGCTCATCGGCAACGTTGACCGTTATGGACCTGAGGCGAAGCAGTATTGGGAACTCGTCTCAGCCGACCTGAAGGCCGGCGGCTTCAACCACGAACTCGTCTTCCAGGAGTACGCGACGTACATCCAGACGGTCTATCTCGGGAAGATGGAGCCGAACACCTTCGCTATCGGCCCGCTCATCGGCTCGCCGAGCGACCCGGACGACGTCTTCGTGACGAACATCTGGTCGAAATCGGCCCGCAAGAACTGGGGCGGCACGCCCATCCCGGAGCAGGCGGCCATCGATGCTGACATCGAGAAGCAGCGCACCATCCTCGACCCGAAGGAGCGCATCGCCTTCATCCAGGAGATGCAGCGCAAGATGGCCGAGTCCATGGTCATCGTGCCTGGCCACGCCAGCGCCGGGTACGCTTACGTTCAACCGTGGGTGCAGAACTACAACGCGATGGCGGACTACTCGTACGTCCCCAACTCCGTCATGAAGTCCAACTTCACGAAAGAGCGCGTCGCGAAGGGTTAACAGCGGCCTGAGCCGCGCCACAAAAGTAGCCGGCGGGCGGAGCAAACGCTTCGCCCGCCGGCTTCAGCTTGCGAGGGAATGCGCGTGACACAGTACATAATCCGGCGCCTCCTCCTCATGATCCCCACCTTACTGGGGGTCTCGCTCCTCGTGACCGCGTTCGTTCGGATGCTTCCCGGCGACGCTGTGGATATCCTCACGGCCAACAACGAGATCCAGGGCCGCGACGAGATCCTGAAGTCGGTCGTTAACGAACGGCTGGTGGCGAAGGGGATCGACCCCGCCAAGGCCGGTTTCCCGGACCGCAAGCCTATCCAGGACGAGATAGTCGCGGCCCAGCTGAAAAAAGACGGCCTCGATTTTAAGACGGCTACCGCCGCGCAGAAGGAGCAGGCGAACAACGACTTCGCGCGGAACGCCTATAAGGACCAGATTCGTGAGCGGCTGGGCCTGGACAAGAATTATGTCGAGCAATGGTGGTCCTGGATCTGGAATGCCATGCAGGGGGACCTCGGCACCTCGCTTGCGGGCAGCCAGCCGATCGGCCCCGAACTCTGGGAGCGGATCCCCGTGAGCATCGAACTCGGCGTCCTTGGGATGATCGTCTCCATCGTCATCGCCCTGCCCGTCGGGGTCATCTCGGCGGTGAAGCAGGACAAGGCGCTCGATTACGTCGCCCGCGGCGGCGCGATCTCGATGCTGGCGCTCCCCTCGTTCTTCCTCGCGACGATCATCATCGCGGTCGCCTCGCGGTGGGGGGACTACTCGTTCCCGCTCTTCTTCAAGAAGCTGACAGAGAACCCGAAGGAGAACCTGGAGCTGATCTGGGTCCCGGCGGTGTTGCTGGGCATCGGCCTTTCCGGGACGCTGATGCGACTCACACGGGCGCAGATGCTTGACGTTCTGCGGCAGGACTACATGCGGACGGCACGCTCCAAGGGGCTATCGGACCGGACCGCGGTGATCCGTCATGGTGTGCGCAACGCCCTTATCCCGATCGTGACGATCATCGGCTTGCAGGTACCCGTCCTGGTGGGCGGTTCACTCGTCCTTGAGCAGATCTTCGGCATCCCGGGCATCGCGCTCTACCTCTACACAGCTATCCTGAACCGCGACTTCCCGGTGATCATCGCGGTGAACATGATCATCGCAGTGGTCATCGTGTTCGCGAACCTGTTTGTCGACCTCACCTACGCGGTCCTCGACCCGCGCATTCGGCTTTCCTAGGAGAAGACCCATGGCAACGAGCAGCGCACGGGGCGCCCAACTTGGCGGCGACTTCTTCCGGGCGGAACGCCCCCTGGCTACGCGCCTGAGTGTCGGCGCCCTCAAGTTCATCACGACCAAGCCGCTGGGCGCATTTGGGGCCGCGGTGCTCATCATCATCGTCATTGTGGCGATCTTCTCGCCCTGGATCGCCACCTACAACCTGTTCGATCAGGATAAGGAGAACTTCCTCAAGGGGCCCAGCGCCGACCATTGGTTTGGAACGGACGAGAGCGGCCGAGATGTCTTCTCGCGCATTGTTTACGCTTCCCAGGTTACCGCCCTGGTGGGCATAGGGACGGTCATCCTCGTCTCGATCCTCTCCCTG
>JANMTH010000756.1:0-6537 GCA_031390305.1 Thermoflexaceae bacterium | reverse complement strand
GCCGTTCAAGAACATCTACAAGCACGGCAAGTGGTCGCTGGACGAGCTGCGCATGCATGTCCCGACGCAGCTGATGGCGGGCGTCGTCAACCCGGCGCCACCGGCGGCGGACCTGCAGGTGCCGGGGAAGAGCGGCTAGCGGAGCGCCGTCCAGCCGAATCGCCCTCACCCTTCCGGGTAGGGATTCTGCCTCTCCCGGCCCTGCGTAGCGGTGCGAGGGGGCCGTGAACGGGTCGCGTTATGTACCATCGTGGCCGGGCCCCGTGGCCGCGTCCGTCGCGGAGTCGTCAACGACCGCCGCGTTGAACGTCGGCCCAAGCGGATGGCGGTCACGATCGAAGCAAGGAGAAGCCATGAACCCGAAGAAGCTCGACAGAATCCTGGCGGCGCAAGCCGCAGGCGGGACGCTCCCCGGGGTCGTCGCCACCGTCGCCACGGACGCCGGCGTCGTCTACGAAGGGGCGTGCGGCTCGGCCGACATCGGCGCGGGACGGCCGATGGCCATCGACACCGTCCTCATGATCGCCTCGATGACGAAGGCGATCACGGGCGCGGCGGCGATGCAGCTTGTGGAGCAGGGCAAACTCTCGCTCGACCAGCCGGCAGGCGAAATCATCCCCTACCTGGGCAGCGCGAAGGTGCTAGACGGCTTCGACGGCGATGCCCAGCCCGTGCTTCGCGCGTCGCGTGGAGTGGTGACGCTGCGGAACCTCCTGACGCACACCTCTGGCTTCGTCTACGAGATCTGGAACGCCAATCAGGCGCGCTATCTCGAGGTGACGGGCGAACCGGGCCTCGGCTCGGGGCTGGTGAAGTCCCTGGAGATGCCGCTGGCCTTTGACCCAGGCGAACGCTGGGAGTACGGAATCGGGATCGACTGGGCGGGACAGCTGGTCGAGGCCGTCACCGGTCAGCGTCTCGGCGCCTACATGGAAGAGCGGATCTTCGGGCCGCTGGGCATGTCCTCGACCTCGTTCGCACCGAAGGCCGGGAACGAGGGACGGGCGGCCGCCGTTCACGCCCGCACACCGGATGGTCTTGTGCCGGTCGCGGGGGTGATGAGCGGCCCGGTAGAGTTCGATATGGGCGGTGGCGGGCTCCAGTCAACGGCCGGCGACTACCTTCGCTTCACGCGGATGATGCTCGGCGGCGGCACGCTCGACGGACGCCAGATCCTGAGGGCCGAAACGGTCGCCGAGATGTCGCGCAACCAGATGGGAGCGCTGAACTGCAACGCCCTCCGCACGGTCAACCCTGGCCTTTCGAACGACTGCGACTTTTACCCGGGGATGGCCCAGAAGTGGGGGCTCAGCTTCCTCATCAACAGCGAGGCGACTCCGGAAGGACGCTCCGCCGGCAGCCTCGCCTGGGCAGGCCTGGCCAACAGCTACTACTGGATCGACCCGGTGAAGCGGGTGACGGGCGTCTGGGTGACACAGCTCTTCCCGTTTTTCGATGGCGAGGCGATGGCGGCCTTCCGCGCGTTCGAGCGGGCGGTGTACGAGGAGCTGGGGTAGTTTTCGGCACGCCTTTGTGGCCGCGATGGTTCGTGGCTACAATGTGATCACGAGGTGAGAGGGTGAAGACGAAACTCATCGCTATTGGCAACTCGCGAGGCGTGAGGATTCCGGCGGCTCTGATACGGCAGGCAGGGCTCTCCGATCAGCTTGATCTGACGCTTACCGACGGAGGCATCCTGCTTCGGGCCTCGCCGGTCGATCCCCGCGCCGGTTGGGCAGAAGCGATCGCCGCCGCAACTGAAGAAGATCTCGCGCTGTTTGCCGATGACTTCGTCCTCAACGACTTCGACCAAGACGAATGGAAGTGGGAGTGAGCGCCTACAGACGGGGAGAGATCTGGGATGTAAACCTCGACCCGACTGTCGGGAGCGAGATTCGAAAAACGCGGCCATGCGTCATCGTATCCCCCGACACCCTGAACAGCCGTTGGCGAACGGTCCTCATCGCTCCGATGACCACCGGTGGGAGAGCTTTCCCCTTCCGGATCGAGTCTGACTTCGAGGGAAAGCCCGGACACATCGTCCTCGACCAGTTGAAAGCCGTAGACAAACGAAGGTGTCTAGCCTTTCGGGGTACGCTCGACGAAGAATCCCTGGCAGTTGTGCTCGCCACATTGCAGCTGATGTTCGCCGCATGAACCAGCCAACGCTCAGCCCACTGGAAGACTGCCTCCGCGACTACGGCCGCGTCATCGTCGCTTTCTCTGGCGGCGTCGATTCCACCTTCCTGGCGGCCGTCGCCCACGAAGTCTTGGGCGAAAACGCACGAGCGATCACGGGCGTCTCGCCGTCGGTCGCGCCGGCGGAGCGCGAGGAGGCGGCCGAGCTGGCCCGCACGATTGGCATCCGCCACGACTTTATCGAGACTCACGAGATGGACAACCCGGAGTATGTGGCGAACAGCCCGATGCGCTGCTTCCATTGCAAGGACGAGCTCTACGGCATCCTCGGGGCGATCGCGGAGCAGGCGGATGGCGCGATCGTTGTCGATGGCACGAACGCTGATGACGCAGGCGACTGGCGGCCCGGCAGGCAAGCCGCGACCCAGCACGGCGTCCGTAGCCCCCTCCTTGACCTCGGCTTCACCAAGGCCGACATCCGTGCGCTCTCACGCGAAATGGGGCTGCCAACCTGGGACAAGCCGGCGATGGCCTGCCTGGCCAGCCGTATTCCCCATGGCACACCCGTCACGGTTGAGGCGCTGGACCAGGTTGGCGCGGCCGAAGCGATGCTCCGCACGTTCGGTCTGCGCCAGGTCCGGGTGCGGCACCACGGCGACACGGCGCGGATCGAGACGGACGAGGCGGGCATGACGCTCGCCTTCGCCGCGGAGAACCGGCAGCGCATCGTCGAGCGGCTGCGCAATCTCGGCTTCAAGCATGTCTCGCTGGACCTGGAGGGCTACCGCCAGGGGAGCATGAACGCCTAACGGGCGAGCGGCTTCGGCCCAACAACCAGGACATTGGCGATGATTCTGGCGGTGTCCCGTTCGCGCTGACCGGTTACGGCGGCGGTGTGGCCGACGGCCGCCTTGCCCTGGAGGAACCGTTCGGGCGCCACTCCGCTCTGCCCGAAGACGATGCGCGTGTTCGCGCCGACAAGAACCTCGCGGACGGCGCCATCGCGTGCTGCGACCGTCAGCACGTTGCCATCAATGGCGGTGATGACGCCACAAACGCCGGTCAGCCGGGGGCGGTTCGCGGAAGGGGTCGCCGGGACAGACTCGGGGCAGACCAGGCCGGGGCGAGCCGGTGACGTTGTTCCTCCGACCTGCACCACGAACGCCTTGCCGGCGCCGCCTGTCACATCGACCTTTGCGCCGAGGGCCGTCGTCAGGCCCAGCAACCGCTCGGCCGAGGCCGAATCAACGGAAACGAGGAGATGCTCGCCGGCGGGGGTCTCGATCAGGACCCGCGCCCTGGAACCGTCGGCTGAAAGCGACATGCTCGCGATCGTGCCACCGAGATCCGGACGGAGTTCCTTGAGCTCCCGGATTGTCACGCGCGGCGGGAGCGGCTGAGCACGCGCCCCGAGAGCCACCGTGTTCGCCTGCACCCTCCGGCCTTTGCCGACCACCCCATCGACGAGGATGGCCGTGCCAGGTGTCAGCGCCGTCGAATCCACGGACTGAGCGCCGTCGATGACCGAGGTCGTATCTCCGAGATCGACCGTCACCTGGCCCGCGAACTCCGAAGCGAGGGTGAGCCGGCCGCCATCGTTCTCGGTGATGACGCCCTCGATCTGAACGTAGTCGTTTTCGGAGAGGACCAACGCGGCGGCCGAATCGACGCCGGTGAAAAACGCTTGGGAACCCGCGAAGCCGACGATCGCCAGGACGGCGACAGCGGCGGCGGCGCTCAGCGCGGCCATCCGGTGGACGAACACCCACTGACGAAGGCCGCCAAGGAAGGCCCGCTTCGGCAGCCCCGTAACAACCCGAGGGTGGGGAATTTCGACCGGCGGCCGTTGCCCTTCGAGGAAGCGTTCGAAGCGGGCGCGAGCGATGGGCATCGTCGCCGTGGCTTCGGCCGCGGCCTCGATCGCGGCGTTCCGAAGGTTCAGGGACGAGCCCAGCAGGCGCAGGAGTTCCTCGCGGTCCTCGGGGCTCGCCTCCGCGGGCACTTCGCCGCGTTCCAGGGCGGCGTCCAGCAGCGCGTCGAAGCGGTCACTCGCGTCCATAGTTACCACCGCTCCGTCGCATAGACGGAGCCGGCCATCGCCCGCTGCATGGCGGCGAGCGCCCGGCGCTGGAGGTTCTTGACAGCGTCCTCGGAGCGGTCCATCAGCCGGGCCGTCTCCTCCACGGACTTGTCGAGGAGGAAGCGGAGAGAGAGCACCGTCCGCTGGTCCTCAGTAAGTGCCGCCATGGCCGATGTCAGGTCTCCGCGGAGGTCGATGGTGGCGGAGGCGTCCGGTTCGGTGGGTGCTATCGCTTCCACGAGCTCCTCCTCCGGACCGCGGCGCACGCGTTTCTTGACGGTGTCCCGCACGAGGTTGCGGGCGATGCCGAAGAGCCAAGCGCCGATCGGGGCGCCGCGATAGTCAAAGTGGTCGACGCGAGTGTAGGCGATTTCGAAGACCTGGGAGGCGATGTCCTCGGCCTCTTCGGTATGGCCAAGGCGAAAGCGGACAAAGGTGAAGACGGAGCGATAGTGCGCTTCGAAGATCGCCTGCCACGCCTCGGGGTCACGCGCGGCGGCGCGGCGTGCGAGAGACTCGTCGTCGGGCCGGCCGGTCGCCGTGGGCTCATGGTCTGCCACCTCTGCTTCGCGCACGGCGCCTTCACTCTACGAATGGCGCGCGGCTCGGGAAAGGTGACGAGCCCGTAGAAGGGCCGAAAAGATCCCGGCTTTCCCGGCTAGCGGGGCCGGGATTCGAGGTACTCCATGGTGGCGCGGTACCACTGCTCCTCGATGTGGCCGGCGGCCATGAGATAGTTGGCGATCTGTTCGAGGGTGAGGATGCTGACGAGGTTGATGCCGGCCGCCTTCAGCGCCGCCCGGCCGCCCTCCTGGCGGTCGATAAGCGTGACGGCGTCGCGGACCACCAGCCCGGCTTCGCTCAGAGTTGCGGCCGTCTGGAGGATGCTTCCGCCACCGGTGATCAGGTCGTCGATGATCAGGCAGCTCTGGCCGCGGACGAAGAGCCCCTCGATCAGGTCGGACTTTGGTGTGGCCGGGGGGTGGATGTAGATCATCGGGGTATTCACGTTCAGGGAGAACGCGGTCGCGATGTGCAGGCCGCCGAAGGGCACACCGGCGACGAGCGTGAACGGCTGAACGTGCGGGTTACGCATCGACATGAGCGTCTCGAGCTCTTCGCGGATGATCTTGGCGCAACGAGCGAGCGCCTTGGGGCTGCTGATGAGGCGGCGGAGGTTGATGTAGATGGGAGAGTGGACGGCCGTCCGCCCGAGGGTGAAATCGCCGACCTCGATGGCGTTCAGCTTCCAGAGCTCTTCGGCGAGCCAGAGGTTTCCTGCCGGTTTGGATGACTTGTTCACAGGCGCCCCGCAGATCCAGCAGTGCACCGCGCTGCCGGAATGTATCGCATGATTTGATCGCCCGGCCCGTAATGTGTCAAGCGGGACGGGGATTCGCTTGCTAGACTGGTGCCGTGCGCACCTCCGTAGTCGCCCTTGATTCGTTGCTCGTGACAAAGCCCGGGTATCGGCAGGGACGCCCTTGCCTCCGCGGGACGGGAATTACCGTGCAGGCCATCGCGGCCGCCAGCATGTTGGGGCTTTCGGCGGAGCGGATCTGTGCAGAGAACGGCGACCTCGATCCGAGCCTTATCCATGCGGCCCTCGCGTATTACTTCGCCAATCGAGCCGCGATCGAGGCGGATCTGGCGGCCGACAGGGATGAGGAGGAACGCCTGGCGGCAGAATATCCGGCAGGAATCACGGCCGAGACGTTTAGGGAAAATGACGGACCGGCTGGAGTTTCTGCTGAACCACTTATGACAATGACTTTGGCTGCCTCGGCCGGTTGACCGCGCTCGGAGGTGGCTGACCGGCGAGAACGGCGAGGATGTTCGCGGCCGCCATGCTCGCCATCCGCTGGCGTGTGGCGTGGCTGGCGCTGCCGATGTGGGGCGTGAGGACGACGTTCGGGAAGCTGTAGAGCGGGTGATCGAGCGGTAGAGGCTCTGGCTCCATGACATCCAGGGCAGCGCCGCCGATCGTGCCTGAGCGCAATGCTTCGACAAGAGCGTCCTGATCGATGACGCCGCCACGGGCGGTGTTGATGAGGATGGCGTGCGACTGCATCAGGGCAAACTCCGGCGCGCCGATGAACCGGCGGGTTTCGGGCGTGAGCGGGGTGTGGATAGAGACGAAATCCGAGGCGCGAAGCAGACCCGCGAGACTGGCCCATTGGACGCCGAGCGCCGCCTCCGCCTCGGGCCTGGCTGTGCGGCTGGCGTAGAGAACGCGCATGTCGAAGCCGCGGGCGCGGCGGGCCACGGCCGTCCCGATTTCGCCGAGACCGACGATGCCGAGCGTCGCGCCGTGGACA
>JANMTH010000042.1:0-2548 GCA_031390305.1 Thermoflexaceae bacterium | reverse complement strand
CGACGGACCCGATCATCGCGCTCGGGCAGCAGCAATGACCGTCCTCAAGGTCGAGGCACTGGAAAAGACGTACGGAAGCGGCGACCAGGCGGTGCGGGCGGTGCGGTCGGTCACGTTCAGCGCGCAACCGGGCGAGTTTCTGGCGGTCGTTGGGCCAAGCGGTTCGGGCAAGACGACGCTGCTGGCGATGCTCGGTGCGCTCCTTTCGCCGAGCCGTGGGCGAATCGACGTCGATGGGAAGAACGTGGCGGGGTTTTCGGGGAGGGCGGCGGCCGCGTTCCGGCGATCGACGGTGGGATACGTGTTCCAGGCGAACAATCTGGTGCCCTTTCTGACGGTTCGGGAGAACCTGCTCTTGATGCGCGCGATCGGGGCTGTGCCGAAAGGGGAGGCACGGGAACGGGCGGACGGTCTCATCGAGCAGCTGGGGCTGACGGCGCGGGCGAACGCTATCGCTACGACGCTGAGTGGTGGCGAACGCCAGCGGGTGGCCATTGCCCGGGCGTTGATGAACCGGCCGAGGCTGGTGCTGGTAGACGAGCCGACGGCGAGCCTGGATTCGACACGGGGCAAGCAGGTGGTGGAGGCGCTGGTCGCCGAGGTGAAGGCACGGGGCGTGCTCGGAATAATGGTGACTCACGACCTGGCGATGGCGGCGCTGGCGGACCGTGTGCTGGAGATGCACGATGGGGAGCTGGCGGGTGGCCGTGGAGGCCGATGACGGCGGGGTGAGGATCAGGGGACGACGGCATAGCCTTCGCGGCTGAAGTCGCGGTCGAAGGCGAAGGCGGTGCGGATGCCAAGCTGGTCCATAACTTCGAAACTGACGGCATCGACGAGGGAGACGCGGGGGGTGGAGCGAAGGAAGCGGGCGACGCCGGCCAGGTGGGTGGCCTCATCGACGAAATGGATCCGGGCAAGTGGAAGCAATTGGTCGATCAAGAGTTCGACGGCGGCCCTTCCAAGCCGGCGATGAGCGAGCGAGACGGCTTCAAGGACGACGTAGTTGGTGGTGATGTACTGGTCGTCTGGGGTCTCGCGAATCCAGGCGGACGCCCTCCGGTGCTGGGGGTCCTGCGCGTCGAGGGCGGCGATGAAGCCCGACGTATCCGCGAAGAAGGTAGTCAATCTCGCCAGCCATAGGCTTCGGCGAGCATCTCGTCGTGGTCCTCACTGGCGGACCGGCCGTCGGTGGAGGAGTAGCGGCCGATGGCTTGAACGGCGCGCTCCCAGCGGACGCGGTGGTCGTCCTGTTCGCGTTTGAGGGTTTCTTCGAGGACACGGCTAATGTACTCGGGGACGGAAAGGCCGCGAACGTGGGCGAGCCGTTCGAGACCTTCGGCCTGCGCCTCGGTGAGGGTGACCTGCGTACGAACCATGCCTCCATGATACCCGAATCGGGGGCTGATTGAAGGCCGAAAGCTGACCGTGGGTGCGCTGGCAAAGGCTGAGTGGATCAGGCGGCTTCGCTGCCGAAGTGCTGTAGCATCTTGCGCTTCAGCGGGGCCGTCTCCTCGGCGTCGCGGAGGACGTCGGTGGCGTAGAGGTTCTCCATGTCGTACTGGTGAACGCGAGCGGAGACGGGGATTTCGTACATCCGATGGCCGTCGCTGACGGCGATGCTGCCTGGCACGCGCTGGAGGTAGATGAAGGCGTTGTCGTACTCGCACTCGTTGAGCATGACGCAGAAATCGGGGCCACCAAGGTGGGCGATGAAGTCGGACGTACGGGTGAAGCGCTTGAGGACCTGGGCGAGGGCCTTGAGCGAGCGCTCGGTGAACTCTTCACCGCGGCGCATGCGTATTTCATCCAGGGTATCCATGGAGAGGAGGATGAGGACGAAGGGCGAGCGATCGGCGCGAGCGCGGGGCATCTCGCGGCGGAGTTCTGAAAGGAGGTAGTTGCGGTTGGGGAGATTGTCGAGTTCGCTGAGGTAGGCGTTGCCCTGCATGCGCGCGAGGGCGCGAGCGAGGCGGCGCTCACCGAGCCAGCGGACGAGGAGGATCTGAGCGTGGGCGATGGCGAAGAGCAGTAAGAATCCGACGGTGGTGATGAGGTTGAGCGGCGTGGGCGAGCCGATGGTGCTGTAGGCCTGCCAGGCGATCACGCCTATCCAGATGGCGAGGCTGACGAGCCGGAGGAGCCGGCGGCGCGAATGCGTGACTGAGGAAGGCCCGGCGGAGGACGATTCATTGGGTGATGGCGTTGCTTCGGTCATGTCAGTCAGTAAGAAGGTCGGCAGCAAGGCGGCCGGGGAATAGATGCGGGTAGCACCAAGATCGGACGGGAGGGCAACGTTGGCGCCACGGGGCGGGGCGTGCCGGGCCTGGCCGCTCCTTTCCCTTCGCGGTTCTCTCGGCGATGGGGGCGGCGAGTACCGATGAACGGCGCCGGAACTTTCGCCGAGGGCCTGGCGTGGCCGCTCCTTTCCAGTCGCGGTTCTCTCGGCTTTAGGTGTGCGGCGGCTGCCGATGAACAGCTCCGGAGCTTTCGCCGAGGGCCTGGCGTGGCCGCTCCTTTCCAGTCGCGGTTCTCTCGGGACGGGGGA
>JANMTH010000032.1:0-2720 GCA_031390305.1 Thermoflexaceae bacterium | reverse complement strand
ACCCCCGTCGGGTCCGTCGTGAGGCCCTGATGCGGCTCCTGTTCCGGGGCGCGGCCTACTTCTCGCTGGTGGTAAGCGCAGCCATCGTGCTCTCGCTGGCCTTTGATGCCGTGGATTTCCTGCTCAAGGAGCCGCTCGGCAACCTTTGGGGCACTGAGTGGACGCCGCGGCTCGGCCGCTACGACGTCAAGACCATCGTCGTTGGGAGCATCCTTGTTACGGCGGTGGCGATGGTCATCGCCGCCCCCTTGGGAATGGGAGCGGCGATCTACCTGTCGGAGTACGCCAGCCCTCGGGTGAGGCGGATCCTCAAGCCGATGCTGGAGATCCTGGCGGGAATCCCGAGTGTGGTGTTGGGCTTCTTCGCCATCTCGTGGATCGCGCCGAACCTCGTGAGCCGATTCTTCAACCCGTCGAACGATGCCAACCTCATGGTGGCGGGCATCGGTGTGGGCGTGGCGATCACGGGGATCGTCGGCGCCTTCGCGATTACGGGGTTCGATTCAACCTGGCGGCGCTTCCACGAGATCGCCTTCAGCAACGACCTCTGGCAGCTCAATCCGGATACGGACCGGCTCATCCAGATGTTCCCGGAGCCGTTCTGGGAAGAGGCGACCTACATCGTGGGCGCGCTGACGCTGGCTGAGGCGCTTCTCGTCGTCGTGGCCTCGGTAGCGACGCTCGTGTTGGCGAAGGAGCGGCCGCCAGCGACCGCCCCGGAGATCGTCCGGGTGCGCCCGGAACGGCGGCGGCGGGCGAGCGGAGACTGAGCGGAGACATCCGCGGTCGGATAGACGCAGAGGCGCGGAGGGAGCGGAGGACACAGCGGAGACGATGTTGCGTTGCCGGCGCACCAACGGCGGCGGGCGGAGGAAAGGGTTAGTTGCCGCAGGCGCAGCCGCCACCACCGCAGCAGCCACCGCCACCCGTCGTCATGGGGGCCTCGCCGAGGGCGGTCGCGGCGCCGCCACGAGCCATGGCGAACATGGAGACGGTACGTTCGGCCTTGTGGCCGACACGACAGGTGACGGCGTTGTTCGCCTCGGACATTGGACGGCGCTGTTCGAAGCGCTCGCGGCAGGAGGGGCAGAAGTACTCGTAGATCGCCATGAGCGCAGTATAGCGCCGACGGTGCGCCGGGTGGAACGCGCGGCGAGGGCGCGAAGGGAATTACGCGGCGGAGGCGGCGGCACCGGGTTCCGCCGCGGCCGGCCGGCCGAGGGCGGGGGTTTCCGCAGCCCGTGCGGGCGCCTTCGAGACGCCGGGGACAACGTCCTCGAAGTCTTCGGGCCCGTACCACGGGAGGGGCGGGAGTTCGATGGGCCCGGCGAGCGCCGCGAACGTGAAGCCGTTCGCGGGTTCCACCCACGCGGTACCAAAGGACTCTCGCCAGGCTGCGGCTTTCCGGAGCCACAGCAGCCAGCGCTGCCAGACAAGCGACATAGGAACAAGACAATAACTCAGGTGTTCTGTGAAGGCAAGCTGTTACTTCGCGACGCCTTCACCCGCCCGCCGGAGAAAGTCCCCCACCACCCGGTTCCACTCTTCCGCCGCTTCGAAGTAGGCGGAGTGGCCCGCTCCCTTCACTTCGTGGAATTGGGCGCCGGGAAGGAGCGTCTGGGCTTCGCGGATCATCTCGGGCGAGGTGATCAGGTCGTGTTCGCCGACGACGAAGAGGATGGGCGCGCCGAGGGACGCGAGTGGGCCGTGCATGCTCCCGCGATAGGTTGCGGGCGGGCGCCCGAGGAAGTTCTTCGGGCGGGGCGGGTTGAGCGCGTTGATCTGGCGGTAGAGGGTTGCGAGGGCCGGGTTCGCCACTTCGAACGGTTTGGCAAGGGCGTGTTCGCGGAGGCCGCCTTCGCCGCGTTCCTCCTTCAGTTCGTCCTGGAGTTCGCGGACGCGGTCGTTGGTGGCGCCGGCGGTCGTCCCGCAGAGGATGACGGACCGCACCCGTTCGGGCGCGAGCCGCGTGAGCCCAGCGACCGCCCGGCCACCCATCGATTGGGCGACGACGTGGGCGCTTTCGATGCCGAGGTGCTCCATGAGGGCCACGAGGTCGGTGCCGAGGACGAAACGGCCGACGGCCATATCGCCCTGGGAACGGCCCCAGCCGCGCGCGTCGTAGACGGTGACGCGGTAGTCCGTGGCGAAGACGGCCACCTGTTGCCACCAGGAGAGGTGGTTGCCGCCGGCGCCATGGAGGAAGACGAGGTCTGGCCCCTGGCCGTGCTGCTGGTAGTAGATGCGGGCGGCGTTGACCTCGGCGAACGGCATCCCCGGAGCGTACCGCGCAGCCCCGCGTGGACCAAGTCCCCGCGACTCGGACCTCGGACCTCGGACCTCGGACCTCCCGGTGATACAGTCTCGGGAAACAGACGGCACGTTCGCCGTGAAGGATTGCCATGCGCATTGGAATTGGGGTTGAGACTGGCGGGACGCTGGACGAGGTGTTGGCGAACTTCAAGCGGGCAGAGGCCGATGGCTTCGCCTCGGTCTGGGTGCCGAACATCTTTGGCTGGGACGCAATAACCCTGCTGTCGCTCGCCGGACAGGTGACGACGAAGCTGGAGATGGGGACGTTCGTCGTCCCGACCTACCCGCGCCACCCCTCGGCGATGGCGCAGCAGGCGCTGACGGCCGCGGCGGCGACGAACAACCGCTTCATCCTGGGCATCGGGCTGAGCCACAAGCTGGTGATCGAGGATATGTTCGGGCTCGAC
>JANMTH010000025.1:0-1979 GCA_031390305.1 Thermoflexaceae bacterium | reverse complement strand
GCTCCGCCCAAGCCAGTCGCCTGGGTACGGCAGGTGGAGTTTCGGCCGGTGACCGGAATGCTGAGGGAACTACGCGACGCACTCGATGAGAACACCCGTGAGCAACAGGCAGCCGGCGCCCGAATGATCCTGGGTATCGCGCGGTCGGGCGCTCCCCGGCTGCTTCTGGTCCGGGCGCACGAGTCCTTCGCCGAGCTTGAGGAGCTGACGCCGCTGACGGCTGCACAGGCAGCTCGAACCAAGGGACTCTTCGCCGAGCCGCCCACCACAACGATCGAGAGAGTCGTCATCTCTCCCGTGTAGGGTCTGCGCACGATTGCGGGGTTCGGCTGCCGCCAGCGGCCGAACCCCATCCCGTTCTACTCGCGGACTCTGCCCACGACAGCGCTTCTCCCCCGGGAAGTAGCGCCGCGACAGGATGGAACCGCGACTGGCAAGGAGCGGCACTCGTCGCTGGTGCACGCTGCCACGCCGCCGTGCCAACGGCTCGCGTGGCGGCTCAACATCGCGGGCGCAAAGGCTACCGGCCCACCGGGCCATGGCCCCCGCCCGCGCGAAACGCCGCCGCTTCTGCTACGCTTCCGCGGATACCACTACCGCGAGCTATTGGCCGGGTTCCACCGCCCATGCCCTCGAGGTGCCACGAGGAAAGCGATGAAGTTTCACTGGTTCCATCTGATGCCTTGGCCCGACCTCCCGGACGACTTCCAGGAGAAACACCGCTCCGTCTGGGTCGATCCCGACTACGCCCTCTACAACGCTGAACGCGGCAACGCCGTCTACAACGAATACCTCGACGAACTGGAGTTCGCCGAGAAGTGTGGCTTCGATGGCCTCGGGATCAACGAACACCACTCCAATGCCTATGGCATGATGCCGAGCCCGAACATCATGGCGGCGGCCCTCGCCAGGCGGACAGAGCGAGCGGCCCTCCTCGTCATGGGCAACTCGATCGCGCTCTATAACCCCGCCGTGCGCGTCGCCGAAGAGATGGCGATGCTCGATGTCATCAGTGGCGGCCGCCTCATCTCCGGCTTCCCCGTCGGCACATCCATGGACGACAACTTCGCCTACGGCGTCACTCCCGCGACCCTTCGCGAACGCTACTACGAAGCGCACGATCTGATCCTCCAGGCCTGGAAGGACAAGGGCGTCTCGACGTTCAACGGCAAGTACAACCAGGTCCGCTACCTCAACCCCTGGCCGCGCCCCCTCCAGCAGCCCCATCCCCCGATCTGGATCCCCGGCGGCGGCTCGATTGAGACCTGGGACTGGTGCGCCGAAATGGGCTACCTCTACTCCTACCTCTCCTACAGCGGCTACCTCCGCGCCGAGACGATGATGAACAAGTGGTGGTCGCGCGTCGATGCCCGGAACCTCGAACGCAACCCCTTCCAGGCCGGCTTCGCCCAGGTCGTCTGCGTCGCCGATACCGACGCCGAGGCGAAGAAGCTCTACGAACGCCACGTCGACTACTTCTATAACCGCTGCCTCCACGTCTACCCCGGATTCGCCAGCGCCCCCGGCTACCAGACGAAGGCGACCGTGAAGCAGGGCATCAAGGGCCAGATCGAGATGCAGCAGGTCATGATGAAGGAGCGCCAGAGCTGGGAGGCGATGGTCGAAAACGGCTACGTCATCGCCGGCAGCCCCGACACCGTCAGCGAGAAGATCGAACAACTCGCCGACAAGCTCCACGTCGGCCACCTCATGCTCCTCCAGCAGATCGGCGACATGCCCCGCGACCTCACCCTCTACAACACCCAGATGTTCGCCGAAAAGGTGATGCCGCGCTTCCGGAACAAGTTCGAGCGCGAATACGTGGACTACTGGATGCCGAAGCCGATGGCCGCCGACCAGCGCGCCAAGCCCATCCCCGCAACCCTCCGCGAGCTGCGCGAAGCCGTCTCCGCCGGCGGCGCCGGGGCGTAAACCGGCCGAGAGACCAATCAGAAGGGGCCCGGGACGCCAGTCCCGGG
>JANMTH010000018.1:0-1541 GCA_031390305.1 Thermoflexaceae bacterium | reverse complement strand
TCGGCGGACATCGATCTGTGCCGCGCGTACACCTTGGAAGGCGAGTTCGTGGGGGTGCTTCGCCGTCTGGGCGATGGGCTCTGGCACCCCGAAAAGGTGCTCTCCAGAGCCTGATCGAGTCAATTTGGCGGTTTTTCGATGAATCTGGACAGATTCGCGGCAGATTCGGCCCGAATCTGCTTGACAACGCTCGATAGGGGTCTATCATTCGTACGACCAGACTCAAGTTCGAAGAACTGCTCATCGACCTATGCGATAGTGGTGGATCGGACGTAGAGAGCGCAAGCTCAAGGAGGATCACCTTGGAAGCCTACTGCCTGAAGTGCCGGACCCAGCGGGAGATGAAGGACGCGACGCCCGTCACGATGAAGAACGGCAAGCCGGCGACGAAGGGCACGTGCCCGACTTGCGGGACCGGCATGTACAAGATCGGCAAGGCCAAGTAGCAGCAGTCGGGCACACATGGTCATGGGGCCGCCTGTGGCGGCCTCTGCCATTTTTCGCGGCTCTCGTTAACCTTTCGATCGATCCGGGCGTTCTCCTGATCAGGAAGCGTTGTGAGTCGATGAACCGAAGCAGGACGGTCGGGCTGCTAGGGGCACTGGTGCTCTGCGCCGCCACGCTCGTGACGGGAGCTTTCTCGCTGCGTTCGTTCGGCCCGGACGCCGGCTGGAACGTGTTCGCCCAAGCATCGGCCGCCCCGCCAACGCCCATCGCGACGTCCACGCCGACCGCCACTCCCACGCCCACCTCAAAAGCCACGGCTACGCCGGCCCCGCCGCCCACTCCGACGCCGCCACCGGCCGTGGCCGCCCCGAATCCACCCGCGATTCCCGGCCCTGAGACGCCCGGTGAGCGCTGGATCGACATCGATCTGGCATCGCAGTCCGCGACGGCGATGATCGGCGAGGCGCCGCTCTACACAGCGCTGGTCACGACCGGGAAGGACGGCTGGGAAACGCCACGCGGCGAGTTCCAGATCCTTTACCGCGTGGCGGACGAGACCATGACCTCAGCGGCGATTGGAGCGGAGGAATACTACGTGCTCGACCACGTGCTGTACACGCAGTACTTCACGAACGCCGGCCATGCGATCCACCTGAACTACTGGCGCGACGACTGGTACTTCGGCAATGTCCGCTCCAGCCACGGCTGCGCCGGCATGAGGCTGGCTGATGCGGAGTTCTTCTGGAACTACGCAACGTCGGTACGCGGGTGGTGATTCACTGAGCGCTGCGTCCTGCGACCCTCACCCCCGGCCCCTCTCCCCGGCGCGGAGAGGGGAGGCGGGCACAATCTCGCTCGTGTAGCAACGTCCCGCGAAGTGTTCACCCGCGGTTAGCGTTCGCTTAACACATGTTCATTAGAGTGCGCGTGGGGCCGCTCGAAACAACGCTCCCCCGTTTCGAGCGGCCTCCATCAAAGAGCCGGGCCGCAGGGATGCGCCGGTTCTTTCGCTTTCATCCGTGCCTATCTGTGTGAATCTGTGGATCACCCCGGCGTGAAGATGTTGCGGGCGTCGTCCGCCTGCGCGACGCGCC
>JANMTH010000004.1:0-3096 GCA_031390305.1 Thermoflexaceae bacterium | reverse complement strand
GGAAGATACCGTCGTTATCGAAACGGGTGATGAAGGTGCGTGGGATCGTGCCCGGCGGGCGCGTCTCTTCGGCCTGGGCGTAGACGTGCCTGTAGCCGGCGCGCCGGGCGGCGTCGTGCGCTTCCGGCGTCCAGCCTTTCGATCGCCCGAAGGGGATGGCGAACGCCGTTGGTGTGATGCCGATGCGGGCCGCGATGATTTCGCGCGAACGGAAGATCTCTTCTTCGGCCTGCGCGGCGGAGATGCGAGCGAAGTTGGGGTGGCTCTTGGAATGGCTGCCAATGGCCGCTCCCTGGCTGGCCACCCGATCGATCTCTCCCCAGTCCATCGCGTGGGGCTGGCCCCAGCGTCCGTCCGCCCAATCCGAAACGACAAAGACGGTCCAGGGGATGCCGAGTTCCGCCAGGATCGGCGCCGCGTTGCGGGCGACGCTCGTCAGTCCATCGTCGAACGTGATCGCGAGACGCTTGTCGCCATCGCCATCTTCAGCGATCAGGTCGGCCGGTACGAAGCGGTACCCACGTTCGAGTGCCAGTTCGAGTTGGCGGCGAAAGCGTGCCGGGTCGATATCGTTGACGCTCCAGGCGCCCGTTCCCACCGCGTGATAGCAGAGGATGCGGCTTCGCGGCGGCTTCCGGAAACCCGTACGGGCGATGATGTGGCGTTCGCAGCAAAGGCGAGCGGTTGCTAAGCGCTGACGGGTAATCCCGGCAAGCTCTCGTGTTTGATGGATGACGTTGCGCACGGCGCTCCTTCGCGCTTCCCCACCTAAGGGAACGCTCGCGGCGCCCCAGGGGTTAACCGGCCGCCGCCAAACCTGCCCGAAGCGGCAACCGGCGGCCAACCCGGTGGCCACCACCGCTCCACGGGATCTCCACCGTGACAGGCGATGATGAAGATCGAGTTGATTCCTCTTCTGTTTGGTCCTGCTGGCCGGGGTGGGGTGGTTCCCCCTCCGGCCAGCGCTATTTCCCACACCACACCGATGGCGCAAGACCTTCGCTCCGAATTCGTTCCCCATTCCCGGTCCGCAAGGAAATCGCTGGAGGCGACGGGGGACAGCCAGCGGCCCAACCAATCGAGAATCGGGCAATCCCGAATCCACAACGAGCGAGCCGTTTGAAACGCAAAGGTTCGAAAGAGACAATGGGGCGCCTCGAAGGCAACCATTCTGAACCCGCCTTTGTTCCTTTGCCCCTTGGCGTTTCCATCGCTTATCCCACGAACCAAAACGTTATTGCGCGCTTAATACTCCGGCAATAGTAGCCCGGCAACAATAGCCCAGTAGTGTTGAGGAAGCTCTTCGCCCCGGACGGCCGGAGGAGTTGACATACGAAGCAAATATCGTGTATTCTCCGTCTGGTAGTCGAGGCAGAGTAACCGGCGATCCTACCACGGAAGATTAGGATGCGCCGAATATCGCAGAATTCAGCCCACGCGGCTTCCCGAGCCAGTTGGCGCCGCTCCGATCGCCCAATCCCTAGGAGGCCACCCGCTCATGCCACCAGTCGCTACGCCACCGCCGCCGGCCGAACCGAACGTCCTCCAGCACGCCGCCCGCCCGGCACTTCCGGTGATTGAGCGATCGGCCGATCCCGTTCGGCCGATTATCGCCGAAGGCGACCGCGATTTCGCCGCCACCGTCCGCGTCGAGGTCGAGCGCGCCATCGCCCGCTCGGTGAAGGGCCTCGAGTACATCTCGACGGGCGATCCGGCGGTCGGCATGACGCCCAAAGACGTCATGCATTCGCGCGGCACGTTGAAGCTCTATCACTATCGGGCGCAGGCCGCCGAGGTCTATCGCGTCCCCGTCCTGCTCGTCATGTCGCTCGTCAGCAAGCCCTACATCCTCGACCTCACGCCCGGCCAGAGCATGGTCGAGTACCTGCTCAAGCAGGGCTTCGATGTGTTCATGATCGACTGGGGTGTACCGCGGACAGAGGACGCCCAGCTACGGCTCGAAGACTACGTCCTCGACTTCATCCCCGAGTGCATCCAGAAGGTGGCGGAAGATACCGGTGAGCCCGATGTCTCGATCGTCGGCTACTGCATGGGCGGGCTGCTGGCCGCGATCTATGCCGCCTTAAACCCGGTGGGCCCGCTCAAGAACCTCGCCTGCTTCACGACCCCCATCGACTTCGACGGCATGGGCCTCCAACGGAAGTGGGCGGACCCGCGCTGGTTCGATGTCGACCGCATCGTCGATACCCTCGGCAACGTCCCACCAGAGATGCTCTTCCAGTCGTTCGACCTCCTTCGGCCCGCCTCCCGCGCCGCCGGCCGGCTGCGGCTCTGGGACAACATGTGGAACGACGAGTTCGTCCGCTCGTTCCGGCTCTTCGATCGGTGGGCCGCCGACCAGATTCCGTTCCCCGGCGAGTGCTTCCGCCAGACCACGAAAGAGCTGATGTGGGCGAACGGCCTGGTGAAGGGCGGCTTCTCCCTCGGCGGAAGGCCCGTGGACCTGGCCGAAGTGAAGGTACCCGTCCTCCACGTCACGGCCGAGCACGACCATATCGTCCCCGCTGAGGCCTCGAAGGCCCTGGTCGCCCTCGCCGGTAGCGCGGACAAGCAGGAGATCGTGATGAAGGGCGGGCACGTCAGCCTCGTGGCGGGCGGAAACGCGATGTTCCGGCTCTGGCCCCAGCTCGACCGTTGGCTGGCGGCGCGCTCGCTTTAGGCGCGTCTGGCACTGGTCAGAGGCGGAGGCCGCCGAAGGACGGAGCGTGGGAATCCTCTGGATCGCGTACGTACCGGAACCGTGGCGCCTGAAACCGGCGGAATCGAGCGCGGCGGATCTCGGCGCGGTTGAACGCTCGGGCCGATGGGGTGATACTTGTTGGTCCGTGCCGAAGTGGCGGAATGGCAGACGCGCTACGTTCAGGGCGTAGTGTCCAACAGGGCGTGCGAGTTCAAATCTCGCCTTCGGCACCACGGAAGTTGTTTACGGGCGCCCGTAGCGCAGCGGATAGCGCGTTTGGTTGCGGACCAAAAGGTCGCAGGTTCGATTCCTGCCGGGCGTACCAAGCACACGTTTTCAGTGACGAAGTCAGTGCGGAGCGCCATCAGCGGCTCATATTCGGGCCGCGGGAGCAC
>JANMTH010000770.1:0-1718 GCA_031390305.1 Thermoflexaceae bacterium | reverse complement strand
TCGCCCGCTGATTGGCCGGCGCCGATGACCATCGCCACCCGGTCGTTGAGTCGCATGAGAGGCTCCTTACTGGAAGTGGGCGCAGTATGCCGCAACCGGGCGGCCAGCGGCGTATCTTCGGTGACCGGCGTGGCCCGCAGCCGTCCGTTCAGTCGCTGAGCACGGTGGCGAGGGCGTCGCGGACGGTTCGCGCGGGCAGGACGAGGATGCCTTCGGCGGTGGCGCCGGGTGGTGCGAGGCAACGGCGGAAGCCGAGACGCGCGAGCTCCGCCAGGCGGCGTTGGGCGTTCTGCACGGGACGGATCGTGCCAGAGAGGGCGACCTCGCCCAGGAAGGCCGTGGAGGGGTCGAGGGGAACGTCGCGAATGGCGGAGGCGAGGGCGCAGAGCACGGCGAGATCGGCGCCCGTGTCCTTCAGGCGCAGGCCACCGGAGACGGTGGCGACCACGTCGCGGTCGGCGGCGTTGAGGCCGCCGCGGCGGGCGAGGACGGCGAGGAGGAGGTGGAGCCGGGCCGTCTCCAATCCCGACGCTATCCGCCGGGGGGTGGAGAGGAAGGAAGGGACGGCGAGGGCCTGGACCTCGACGGCGATCGGCCGCGATCCTTCCATCACGGCCGTGACAGCACAGCCAGAGGCGGAGTGGTCGCTCGCCTCGAGGAAGGCGGCGCTCGCGTTTTCGACGCTCCGCAGGCCTTCGCCCGTCATCTCGAAGACGCCGACCTCGTCGGTCGCGCCGAAGCGGTTCTTGACCGCCCGGAGGATGCGGAGGAGTCCGCCTTCGGCCCCTTCGAAGTAGAGGACGGCATCGACGAGGTGTTCGAGGAGGCGCGGCCCCGCAATCTCGCCGGCCTTCGTGACATGGCCGGTGACCAGGGTGGCGACCTCGTGTTGCTTGGCCCACGTGGCGAGACGGGCGCCGGTCTCGGCGAGTTGGGCCGGGCCGCCCGTGCGTGTCTCCAGGCCCTCGACGTACATCGCCTGTACGGAATCGACGACGAGGACATCGACGCCGGCGGCCGCCGCCGTGGCCAGGGCGACTTCGAGATTCGTCTCGGGGATGAGCGTTATCTCGGCCTCGGCGAGGCCGAGGCGGGAGGCGCGGACGCGCACCTGGCGGGGTGACTCCTCGCCACAAACGTAGGCCGTGCGCAGGCCGGCGGCGCCAAAGCGGGCCGCCGCCTGGAGCATCAGCGTCGACTTCCCGATGCCCGGTTCGCCACCGACGAGGACGAGCGAGCCGGGCACGAGGCCGCCACCGAGGACGCGGTCGAACTCCGGAATATCCGACGAGACGCGGCGGCCAGCGTCGTCAGGGACATCCTTGAGCCGGACCATTCGTCCTTCCAGCGCGGATGACGCGCGCGTAGAGAGCGGGCCGGGCCGGGCGGCGAGCGCCACCTCCTCCAGCGTGTTCCACTCCTGGCAATCGGGGCAGCGGCCGGCGAAGGCGGGGGACTCGCGGCCGCAGGCGGAGCAGCGGAAGGTAGTGCGGGCGCGGGCCATCAGCGGGCGGCCCCGGTTCCCGCTCCCTGGCGGTCGCGGCTCTGGTTTGGGGCGATCACGGCCTGGCCTTTCGGGCGACCCAGATCTCTTCGCTCGGCCAGCGGTGGGCCCACTCGGGGGTGACGTACTGCCAGTGGGTGGTCACGCCTTCGGGGGCCTGGAGTTCGATGAGGTCTTCGACCTCGAAGCCGGTCTGGCGGAGCACCCGGAGCAT
>JANMTH010000769.1:0-2324 GCA_031390305.1 Thermoflexaceae bacterium | reverse complement strand
CCGCCGAGCTTCTCGATCGCCTTCGCCAGGGCGGCGGCCGTCTGGAAGTTGTCGATATCGGCGAACGAGGGGTCGTTGAGAAGGACACCCTCGTCGGCGCCCATGGCGAGGGCGTGCTTGATCGCGTCGCGGGCCGTATCCGGTCCGAGGCTGATGACGGTGACCTTGCCGCCGCCGTCGGCGTCCTTCAGGCGAAGGGCGGCCTCGGTGGCCTGCGGGTCGTAGGGATTGACGACGGGCGCGATGCCCTGGGCGGGGATCACCTTCTTCGCCGCTTCATCGACTTTGAACGATGCCGCGGGCGTTTCCGGGTCCGGGATCTGCTTGACGCAAACGATGATGTTCACGCGGGGCAAGCCTCCTGCTGTGGCCCGCGTCAGCAACCTGCGGACGCGGAAAAATTGCGCGTGGGTACGCTGGGGTAACCCACGGGATGCTACCACGGCGGTCTACTTTGTGAAATGTCGCACAGGGGGACGCGCGCCAGGCACCTCGCTGACGGGTTCTCAGACGCGCGGGCCGCGATCGGAGCCGAACTGGTTCCGTCCGTAGCTGTTTGCAAGGTCGGCCTGTTCGAAGCCCTGCGGCGTCCTGCCCTCCGTCGCGTATTCGTAAAGGGCGGCCTTGAAGATGCCCTCCGTCGCCTGGACGGCGGCCATCACGATGACCATGAGGATGACGCCGACGACGATGCCGGCCGCCGGGTTGAGGGCGAAGATCGCCGCCGCCGGGAGGAAGGCGATGAGCGCGGCGCCGATGTAGAAGATGCCGAAGCCGAAGCTCGCCGTCACCTGTTCGCCCCATGTGCGCTTGAACAGGCCGGACGACGCTTTGATCGCTCCGAACGGGCTGAGGCCCTGGACGACGAGGAAGGGGACGACGAAGAAGGTCATGTAGGCCCAGATTCCGCCGATCATGCTGAGCACGAGGCGCCCGATGAAGTTGTCCGTGCGGCTGCGGAGGAGCTGGAGGAGGAGGCCGACGCTGGCCGAGATGATCGCCCAGCCGAGGATGTTGTGGGCGTGGGGCAAGACGGCGCGAATGCCACTGCCGACGTTCGGGTCGCCACCACGGAGCCGCTCCATGGCGGCCGCAATGAGGGCGGAGTTGAAGAAGATGACGACGTAGCTCAGCGTCACCAGGAAGAGGACGAGCACGGTGACGTCTACGACGGTGACCTTGCGGGTCGTCTCGTCGTTCGCCTGGGTGAGGTGGTCGAGCGAGCCGGTGGCGGCGGCGATCGCGGCGAAGATGCCGGCCGCGATGAGGACTCCGATCAGCGAGAAAACGGGGAAGAGCATGAGCTCGCGGTCCTTCTGGAGGACGCCCCAGCTCATCTTGGCGAGGTTCCAGGTGCGGCCAATAGTTGCGAACACGCGCGGTACTCCGAGAGAGGTGTGGACCGATCCTATCACGGCGGGCGGAACGTGACGGAGTGACGGAGATGGAACCGCGACTGGCAAGGAGCGGCAACCGCAAGTCCGGTCGATGACCAGGAGCGCTGACATTGGGAGGCAGCCCGTTCGGAAGACTCTCCCGGGAGCACGCCGTCCAGGATGGCCGCTCCCTTCCGGTCGCGGTTCTACCGGCCGACGGGGTCGATCGTCTTCGCCATACCCGTCGCGTCCACTCGCTCCCAGCCGAGCCGCTCGTAAAACGCGACGGCTCCGCCGTTTCCGCCGATGACGAACAGATTCAGGCGGGTACAGCCCTTCAACCGGAAGCGCGCCTCCAGTTCGGCCATGAGCGCCGCACCGATGCCCTTGCCGCGCATCCGGGCATCGACGGCGAGGTGGTAGACCGAGCCCCGGCGGCCGTCCCAGCCGCCCAGAACCGCACCGGCCAGCCGTTTGCCCGCCATCGCCACTACGAAGAGGTCCGGGTCCCGCGTGAGCTTCCGCTGGAGCTCGGCGAACGTGTCCGAAGGGCCGAGCGTGATGGCCGGGCTCGCCGCCTCCCAGAGGGCGCGCACGGCCTCGTAGTCCTGCTCCAGGTCGCCCGTGCGGAGACGCACGCCAGCCACCTTCCGCGAGGCCAGACCGGGCGTCTCGGGCGGCAAGAGGTCCGGACGCCGAGCGGCCGTGCGGAGGAGGCGCTGCTCCGCCTTCCACCGTTCGATGGCGGCGTGGTCCCCCCCGAGGAGGACGGGCGGCGGCGACCAACCCTTGTAGTCTGCGGGACGGGTGTACTGGGGGTATTCGAGCAGGCCGTCGGAGAAGGACTCGTCCTCGGGGCTCGCTTCGTCGCCGAGCGCCCCGGGGACGTGGCGGGTGACGGCGTCGATAAGGACCATGGCGGGCAGCTCGCCCCCCGTAAGGACGTAG
>JANMTH010000711.1:0-8196 GCA_031390305.1 Thermoflexaceae bacterium | reverse complement strand
GTACGTGACCATCGGCGGCGATTCCACGCACAACGCCCAAGGCATCGGCGGCCGGCCGTTCCTGGATCCTCGCTTCCAGTTCTCCATGACGCCCCGCACCAAATTCAATGAGGCCTGGAAAAACAAGGATGGCGTGGAGATCACCAACTCCAAGCCCGCGATGGAGTGGATCGAACAGAACCTCACGCAGTCGATCGACCGCGTCAAACGGCAGGCGAACACCACCCGCGAGCCTGTACCCGAACCGCCATCTGGCGCAGTAGGCGTACACGGGTAGGCCCCGTTAGCGGCCCCACGAGCCGCGCAGCGCATTCGCCGCCGCGCGGGAACCCGGGTGGAACCACGAAGCGCGCCTTCGTCCCGACATTGGGATGAGGCGCGTCTTTTTATCCGTGACGGAGTATCGAAGTGCCGGAGTATCGGAGTCCCGGGTTCGCCCAGAACTACCGCGATCTCATCGTCTACCAGCAGGCGATAGAGGCGGCGATGCGCGTTTTCGAGCTGACGCGGACGTTCCCCGCCGAAGAACGGTATTCGATGGTCGATCAGATTCGCCGCTCCTCCCGCTCCGTCTGCGCGAACCTCGGCGAAGCCTGGCGAAAGCGGCGTTACAAGCCGGCGTTCATCGCCAAACTCAGCGACGCCGAATCCGAGGCCGCCGAAACCCAGGTCTGGCTCGAACTGGCAACCCGCTGCGGCTACCTTCGACAGGACAACGCCGAGGAGTTGACGGCCGCGTACGAGGGCATCCTCGCTCAGCTCGTCGCCATGATTGACAGGGCGGACAGCTGGATCGTGAAACCGAGAACCTGACCACCCCGACACTCCGTCACTCCGACACTCCGCCACACTCACCCCAAGGGAGCCCCCCATGTCTGACATCATCGAACCCAGGATCGACCTCAAGTCCCTCCCCAGGGAGGAGCGCCTCGCTCGCATGCGCCACCCCGCCGCCCACGTCCTCGCCGAGGCGATGGTCCAGCTGATGCCTGAAGCCGAACTCGGCATCGGGCCGCCGATCGATACCGGCTTCTACTACGACTTCCGCCTCCCACGCCCACTCACGAACGAGGACCTCGTCTGGCTCGAAGAGCGGATGCGCGCCAGCGTCAAGGGCCGCCACAAGTTCCAGATGGCCGCCATCCCCCGCGCCGAGGCCGAAGAGCGCTGGGCCAACCAGCCCTTCAAGCTCGACCTCCTCACTGAGATCCCGGACGGCGCCATCACGCAGTGTACCCACGCCGCCTTCACCGACCTCTGCCGTGGCGGCCACGTCGGCTACACCAACGAGATCCCCGCGTTCAAGCTGATGAGCATCGCCGGCGCCTATTGGCGAGGCAGCGAAAAGAACCCGATGCTCCAGCGCGTCTACGGCGCCCTCTTCGAAACGAAGGACGAACTCGCCGCCTACGAGCAACAGCTCGAAGACGCCCGCCGCCGCGACCACCGCCGCATCGGCCGCGAACTCAAGCTCTTCGACCTGATCGACGAGGTCGGCCCCGGTCACGTCGTCTGGCTGCCCGCCGGCGCCACCATCCGCCGCGAACTCCAGCGCTGGATCGAGGACCTCGAGATCGAGCGCGGCTACCAGCACGTCGTCACCCCCTCCGTCGCCAAGCGCGAGCTCTACGTGAAGTCCGGCCATTGGGACCACTTCCGCGACGCCATGTACCCCGTGATGGAGCGTGACGGCGAGGAATACGTCCTCCGCCCCATGAACTGCCCCAGCCACATCATGGTCTTCCTGAACGAACAGCACTCCTACCGCGAACTCCCCATCCGCATCGCCGAACTCGGCAACATGCATCGCTGGGAGAAATCTGGCCAGGTCACCGGGATGAGCCGCGTCCGCATCATGACGCTCAACGACGCTCACATCTTCTGCGCCAATGTCGGCCAGGTGGAGCAGGAAGTCGAAGGCGTCCTCCGGCTGATGGAAGAGGTCTATGGCGTTCTCGGCCTCAAGGACTACCAGTACCGCCTCTCCCTCGGCGACCCCGCGGACACGGAGAAGTACGTCGCCAACCCGCCCATGTGGGAGGCTGGCGAAGGCCTCCTCCGCCGCGTCCTCCAGAAAGTCGGCCTCGAATTCCACGAAGCCAAAGGCGAAGCCGCCTTCTACGGCCCCAAGATCGACGTCCAGTTCAAGACCGCCCAGGGCAAGGACGAGACGCTCGTCACCGTCCAGGTGGACTTCCACTTCCCCGAGCAGTTCAAGCTCGAATACGTCACCGAAGACGGCACCCGCGCCCGCCCGATCATCGTCCATCGCGGCGTCATCTCCACCCTCGAACGGATGGTCGCCCTCCTCATCGAAGAGTACGAGGGCAACTTCCCGCTCTGGCTCTCGCCCACCCAGGCCGTGGTCGTCCCCATCGCCGACCGCCACCTGCCCTACGCCGAAGAGGTCGCCGCTCAGCTCAAGGCCCAGCGCATCCGCGTCGAAGTCGATAGCCGCGGCGAACGCATGAACTCCAAGATCCGTGATGCCCAGCTTCGCAAGATCCCCTACGTCCTCGTCGTAGGTGACCGCGAAGCTGAGGCCCAGGCGGCCGCCCTCCGCGTCCGCGGCGGCCAAGACCTCGGCTCCATGCCAGTCAGCGAGATCGTCGAAAAGCTCCGCGGCGAACGCGACAGCCGGGCGCTCGTGCCGTAGCGCCCCCTGTTAGTCGAGGAGGCGGCGGACGGTCGCGAGGATCTGCGCGGTGACATCCGCGGGGAGGGTTGTCATGAGTTCGATCTCACGCGGTCGCCAATCGACGCTTCGCACGTGGTCGCACAGCACCGCGCCGGTCACCGCGAGGCCGCCCGGTAGGTCCACTTCGAAGGGATACCCCTTCACCTGGCTGGTCACGGGGCACACGAGGATCAGCGGCGAAGCCCGGTTATAGAACCCCGGGGAGAGTACACAGGCTGGACGCCGGCCCGCCTGCTCGTGTCCGAGCGTCGGGTCGAACGTCATCCACACCACATCGCCGCGTTCCGGGACATAGGCGGGATCTACCACTCCCAGACCTCATTTCCAACATCCGGGCCCCAGTCCGTCGGCTCGTGGATGTTCTCGGGCGTAATGCGGGCAACGAGTTCCTCGAGCGTCGGGACTACCGGAAGTGGTATCACGCGCTCGGCCACCAGCGTCCGACCCTCGATGCGCAGGTCGATGATCGAATCGGAATCGAGAGCCAATTGAGCGGCGAACGCCTTCGGAATGCGGACCGCGAGACTGTTTCCCCAGCGCTGCACTCTGGTTTCCATTGCGGCCTCCTTGTATCTACAATGAAGCTACCGAGAGCGCGGATGCGCGTCAAGTCACCGTAGTTCGAGGGTACTCTGTGAAGTTTGGCTTCGTCCTGCCCGACCTTGATGTCCTGACAGCGCCCGCCTTCGCCGCCCTCGCCGAGCAGTCGGGCTGGGACGGGGTCTTCCTCCCCGATGGCATCGCTATCGACGTCCCAGGCGTCCTGATGCCGGCCTCCGACCCCTGGGTCACACTGGCCGCGATGGCCCTCGCCACCCGCCGCGTGACCCTCGGGCCGATGGTCGCGGCCGTCACCCGCCGCCGCCCCTGGAAGCTCGCCCGTGAGGTGGCAACCCTCGACCTCCTCAGCGGCGGACGGATGGTCCTCCCCGTGGGCCTCGGCGCGGCCGGCGACGACGCGGGCTTCCGTGAAGTCGGCGAGGAGATGGGCATGCGCGCCCGTGCGGAGCTACTGGACGAGACGCTCGCAATCCTCGATGGCCTCTGGCGGGGCGAACCGTTCTCCTTCACGGGCAAGCACTATCACGTCGGCTCCATGACGCAGCTCCCCGTACCGTCCCAGCGTCCACGCGTGCCACTCTGGGTAGTCGGAGCCTGGCCGGCGGAGCGGTCGCTTCGCCGCGCCCTGGCGTGGGACGGCATCGTCATCCAGTCCCCCGGCCCCGCGACCCTCGAGATCGTCCGCGCAGTGCGGGAACGGGCCAGCCAGCGAGGCCCGGCCCCCTTCGCGATCGTCGTCGATCCCGTTGGCGCCGCGGACCTCGCAGCAGCGGACTGGGCAGAGGCCGGCGTCACCTGGCTGCTGACCAGTATGTGGTCAGAACACACGGACGAGAGTCTGCGTGGTCTGATAGCCGCAGGGCCACGCCGGGCGTAATGCCGCCCAGCGTCGTGGCCCATCAAGGGCTGGTGTCCTCTCGCGGTCGCGTATACTGCACGCATGGCCATCCGTCAGCCGGCTCCGCCCCGCATCCAGCGTTCTCGGCATCACGCGCGGCGCATGACCGAAGCGGAGTTCCTCGCCCTGCCGGAAGAGAAGCCGTACCTCGAATTTGTCGATGGGGTGGTGACACAGAAGACCATGGCAGATGCGGCACATGGACGCCTCGTAGGACGCCTCGACCTCGAATTCGGGCTCTACGAGCGGGCTAATGGCGGCGACTACGGTCCCGAACGGCGCGTTCGCATGCCGCCCGGCAACTACCAGATTCCCGATACCGCCTACTTTGCGCCGGGGGCACGGTCCGGGAATGACTCCCTGCCGACCGTCGCCGTTGAAGTCCGCTCTCGCGACGAGACGATGCGCGCCCAGCGCGAGAAGTGCCGCCGCTACCGCGCCTCCGGTGTCCCCGTCTATTGGCTCATCGACCCCGTCGGCCGCACCGTCGAGGTCTTCGAAGGCGACGTCGATGCCGAGCCAGTAGCCCACGATGGCGCGCTCGAAACCGCGATGATGCCCGGCTTCTCGCTCACCGTCCGCGAACTCTTCGCCGTCCTCGACCGTTCGTAGCGTCCCCCAAATCCAGGTGGCGTATACTCTCCCCATGGCCATCCGTCAGCCGGCTCCGCCCCGTATCCAGCGTTCTCGGCATCACGCGCGGCGCATGACCGAAGCGGAGTTCCTCGCCCTCCCGGAAGAGCAGCCGTATCTCGAATTTGTCGATGGAGTGGTGACACAGAAGACGATGGCCGATCACCAACACAGGCGCCTCGTAGGCAAGCTCGACCAAAAATTCGGAAACTATGTGGACCTCACCGGCGGCGACTTCGGCCCGGAAGGCCGCGTTCGCATGCCTCCGGGCAACTACCAGGTCCCCGATACCGCCTACTTTGCGCCCGGGGCACGGTCCGGGAATGACTCCATCCCGACTGTCGCCGTTGAAGTCCGCTCTCGCGACGAGACGATGCGCGCCCAGCGCGAGAAGTGCCGCCGCTACCGCGCCGCCGGTGTCCCCGTCTGCTGGCTCATCGACCCTGTCGGCCGCACCGTCGAGGTCTTCGAAGGCGACCTCGACGCCGAACCCGTAGCCCACGATGGCGCGCTCGAAACCGCCGCGATGCCCGGCTTCTCGCTCACCATCCGCGACCTATTCGCCTTCCTCGACCGCGAATAGGGCCGCTGCATGGCCGCCTTTCTGGCGACCTTCGGCCGGTGTCAGCGGTTGACGCGTAGCGTATCCTTCGCGGTGCGGTATCGACCGCGAGGAGTGAGCTATGTCCGCCCATACCTACAAGGTGATCGAACTCGTCGGCTCTTCCGATGAAGGCATCGAAGACGCCATCCAGGGCGCAATCGGCCGCGCCTCCGAGACCATCCGCAACCTCGACTGGTTCGAAGTGAAGGAGATTCGCGGCACCATCGCCGATGGCAAGCCCGGCTGGTATCAGGTCAAGGTCGCCGTCGGCTTCCGCGTCCTCGATCCCGCCGACATTCACCGCGAAGGCTAATCCCGCGCCCGGCTTCCCTCGCCGGCCACCACCATCGAGTGAGTGGGCGCGTTATCTTGGCCGCCGGAGCCCACTGTCAGGCGTTCAGCAGCCGCCGCACCTCGGCCAACCCCTCCACCGCGGCCTCCCACCGCACGGCCTGCGCGGCGACGTTGAACGTCCTGCAGCCTGCCTCCACATACGGCCGCAGGTAGGCCGCGATCGTCTCGGCGGTGCCCGCTGGCGTGAACCGTTCGAATCGTTCGGACGGCAGGCGGTACATGTTCTCCATCGCCGCGCCCACCGCTTCGCGCGCCGTTGTCTCGCTTTCGCCGAAGCCGCACCAGAGCTGGAGACCATGATCGCGCGCGAAGTCCGTGCGGCCCGCGGCCGCCGCTGCGGCATCGACCGTCCGCAACCGCTCGCCGTACTTCTCCGGCGTGCTCCAGATCCCGAGCCAGCCGTCGCCGAAACGTCCCGCCCGGCGGAGCGCTCGCGCGTCCCGCCCGCCGACGATCAGCGGGATGCGCGGCTCCGGCGCGGGGATGACCCGGGCAGCCTCTAGCTGGTAGAACGCGCCATCGAAGCTCAGCGCCGCTCCCCCGGCCAGCCCCCGCAGGATCGCCAGGCATTCGTCCGTCCGCCTTCCCCGCGTTCGCGGGTCTATCCCGCAGACCTCGATCTCGTGCCGGTCTTCGCCACCGACGCCCACGCCCAGTGTCAGCCGCCCCGGCGCCCGGACGGCGAACTGCGCAAGCTCCCGGGCGACAGTCACGGGGTGGCGCAGGGCCAGCAGATAGACGCCGACATACACCGGCAGCCGTTCGTTCAGCATCGCCAGCGCCGTCGCCTCGATCAGCCCATCCTGGCCCCAGCCCGTGTGGAAGCTGACGTGGTCCGCGACCCCCACATGGTCGAGGCCCGCGTCGTCCATTCGCCCCAACACCTCTTTCACGACCTCGGTGGAGGCGCTGTTCACGTCGCGCGGCAGGAACATGCCAACCCGGACGACGCCCGTCATCGGCCGATCGCCTCGCGCGTGGCCACAATGTCCGCCGCGTGGCCCATGTGGTGGCCGATCCCGCGCTCCACCAGCGCCCGCGCCGAAACGCGCCCGCCATCGGCTTCGATCCCCACACGCTCCCAGGCCACGCGGTCGCTCCACCGCAGCAGCTCCGCGTTCGAAAAGCAGAGCTGGTCGAAGAGCGCGATCGCCGCCTCCGGCGAACGCCAGAGGTACTGCAACCGCCTCGTCCAGCGCTCCTGGTCCCATCTCAGGATCGGCGGCTCGTCCTCGGCCAGGATGACCCGGATGCGGTAACCCCGCACGAGTTCGGCGTCCGCCAGGTGCATCAGCAGGTCCCGGATCGACCAGTCACTGCCCGGCCGGCGGGCGTTCAAGGCGCCCCCTTCGATCCCGCGGATCGCCTCGGTCACCAGCGCTGGCCCACGCTTGTAGCTCTCGATCAGATCCTTCAACTCACCGGTGATTTCGCGCATCGCCGTCCTCGCGGCCCTCTGGCCGCACCGATCGTACGTCTCCCGTTTCCGCCGAGGTCGTGGGCTTGAGTGGACTGCGCCCTACCCCAGGAACGCCTTGATCTCGCTCACATACTCCGCCGTCTTTTCGATCGGCAGCATGTGGCCAGCGCCCTTGATCGTCACGAGGTTCGAGTTCGCGATCTTCGATTGGAACACGGGGCCGTAGGCCGGCGGCGTCAGCCGGTCGGAATCGCCCCAGAGGATGAGCGTCTGCGCCGTGATCCGGTGGAGCCGCTTCTTCAAGCCCTTGTCCGGGATCGGCCACATGAACTTCCCGGCCGCCGAAAAGTTCGCGAGCTGGAGGTACATCATCTGCGCCAGTTCGTCCTCGTTCGCTGGCGGCTTCAGGAACTCGCCGATGATCGGGTTCGTCAGGTCTCCGAAAAGCAGCGCCGGCATCTCCGCCGCCTGTGCGATAAACAGGTCGGCCACCGGCGTCTCAGGGATCCAGATCCCCACCGGGCAGGTCAGCACGAGCTTCTTCACCATGTCTGGCCGCGCCGCCGCGAATTCCGCCGCGAACATCCCGCCGAGCGAATGCCCGAGGACGTTCGTCGTCTTCAACCCCAGTGCCTCGGCAAGGTCCTGAAGGAAGAACATCATGTCGTGAATGTCGTCGATCTCGGCGAGCCCGTCGGTGTCGTCCCACCCAGGCAGGACGGGAGCGATCACTTCGTACGATTCCGCAAGCGCCTCCAGGTCGGGCGTCAACCCCCGCCCCATGCCCCCCGCGCCGTGCAGGTAAAGCAGCGGTTCGCCCTTGCCCGCACGGTAGACGGGCGGGTTGAACCGGCCCCCCTCGACAGCGATGGTCTCCGGTACAACGGTCATGGTCGTCTCCTTTAGGCGTGCGGCGAACTGGCGAACGGGGTCATCCGCCTTCGCGTTGTCGGGCGGCATCGTACCGCCGCCCACCAACACAGGCGAGACACCGTCGGCTTTCGAACCTCGGACCTCGGACCTCGGAC
>JANMTH010000706.1:0-2212 GCA_031390305.1 Thermoflexaceae bacterium | reverse complement strand
GCCGCACGCCCCGCTGGACGCCGCCACCGAGGCCGCCATTGGCGGTCACATTCTGCGCATGACAAGGCCCACCGATACGGTTGGCCGTCTCGGCCCCCGCGCCTACGGCATCGTCCTCCAGGGAACCGGCCAGGTTGCCGCCGCGGCCGTCGCCGCCCGTCTCGCACACCACCTCAACCAGCTCGTAGCGGCCCGCCTTTCCGGCGTCGTTGCCGATGTCTACACAGCCACCGGTACCGGCGTGAACGCGAAGATGCTGCCCGTAGCCGCCGCCGAGTGCGACTACGGCCACTGCTCCTGAGCTTCGGCCTTCCGGGCCCCCGCCATCGGTACCGAACGGTCGATGCCTGGCCGTACCTCCCGCACCACCGCCACCTCCTTGCAGTTCGT
Organism: Thermoflexaceae bacterium; assembly: GCA_031390305.1. Classification (GTDB taxonomy): domain Bacteria; phylum Chloroflexota; class Dehalococcoidia; order Tepidiformales; family Tepidiformaceae; genus JANMTH01. Next base: position 1,822 of record JANMTH010000706.1, on the reverse strand, counting down.
AAAGAACGGGCAGCGGACACACTCGTTCCAGACCTTCTGCGGGAACTCCATCACGTTCGCCGTGCGGAAGCCCTGTTTTTCGAAGAAGCCCGGTTTGTAGGTAAGGGCGAAGACGCGCTCCAGGGCGAACGTCTCCGCGTCCCCCATGCAGGCGGCGACGATAGCGGCGCCCACGCCCTTCGCCTGGATGTCTTCCTTCACCGCGAGTGACCGGATCTCGGCCAGGTCCTCGCCCATGATGTGGAGCGAGCCGCACCCCGCGACCTCGCCGTTCAGCCTCACGACCTTGAAGTCGCGGATCGCTTCGTAGATCTCGCCGATCGGGCGATGGAGCATATCGCCCCTATCCGCCCAGAACGTGACCAATCCATGGATCGCCCCGGCATCGGAAAGCCGGGCCGGCTCGACAGTAAACACAGTGTTCTCCAGGTTCATGCGGATGATACCGGCGCTGTTCGGGCCTTAGCCCCTCGCGCCGTGCCTCGTGCGGCCCATTTCGTGCCCGCGACGTCCGCGGGCGACGTGCGGAACGTCGCCCTGGAACCTGCCTTGTGTCTCCTGGTCACGCATACTGTCTCTCAGTCTACGATACCGGGCAGCATCAGGTGAACCGGGGAGGTCCAAACATGCGCGTCTCCATCATCGGCCAGGCGCCCTTCGGCCAGGCCGTCCTCCAACGCCTGACCGAGGATGGCATAGACGTAGTCGCTGTCAGCGCCCCCCCGCCGGCCGAGGGCTCCCGGCCAGACCCCCTCTGGACGGCCGCTGGCGAACGCGGACTGCCCCTCCTCCCGACGGCCGCGTTCAAGCAGCCCGAGCAGCTCGACGCCTGGCGGGCGTTCGCCGCCGACCTCTGTGTCATGGCCTTCGTGACCGACATCCTCCCCGATGACCTCTTCGAGATCCCCCGCCTCGGGACGATCCAGTACCACCCGAGCCTGCTGCCACTCCACCGCGGCTCGTCCGCCATCAATTGGCCGATCATCTTCGGCCGCGGGGAAACCGGCGTCACGATCTTCTGGCCCGACAAAGGCATCGACACGGGCCCCATCCTGATGCAAAAGCGCTGTCCGATCGGCCCCGATGATACGGTCGGTTCGATCTACTTCGACAGCCTCTTCCCGCTCGGCATCGAGGCCGTATCCGAGTCGGTCGCCCTCGTCGCCGCCGGCCGCGCCCCGCGCGACTCGCAAGCCCACGCGCAGGCGACCTATGAACCGCCCTGCCGCGACCCTCACGGCGAGATCCGTTGGCACGAGCCCGCCGACCGCGTCTACAACCTCATCCGTGGCTGCAATCCGCAGCCGGGCGCCTGGACACGTCATAACGACACGAAACTCAAGCTCTTCGACGCTCGCCTCACCGGCGATCAGGAGCCGGGGATGCCTGGCCGCGTCCTCGCGATCGACGACGACGGGCTCTCCGTTCGCCTGAACGGCGGCGTCCTCCAGCTCCAACGCGTTCAGCCCGAAGGCGGGAAGAAGATGCCCGCCACGGAATGGGCCCGCTCCGCCGGTCTCACCGTCGGCCACCGCTTCCGATAGGTGCTCTCCGGCGGCGGCGGCGAGTGCCGTTCGTGGTTGGTTAGGGGACGGGAGTGGGCGTCGGCGTCGCTGTTGGCGTCGCGGTAGCGGTTGGCGTGCCCGGACCGGCCGGCTGCCTCTGGACGTTGAAGCTGACGGCGTTCAGGAAGGCCCCCTGAGTCAGCCTCACCGTGTACACGCCGTTCAGCAGACCCGCCAGGTCGATCGTCCCAAGCACCGCGTCCGTCACCTGCTTGGCGCCGCTCCCGATCGACCTCCACGTCGTCGGGCTGGCGCCC
>JANMTH010000704.1:0-5080 GCA_031390305.1 Thermoflexaceae bacterium | reverse complement strand
GTGCCCTCTTCGGCGAAGACGAGCGGGACGACGCCGCCGTGCATCTCGCGCAACACATCCATCACGTCCTCCGGTTCCGATGTCTCCGCAAACGAGGTGAAGCCACGCAGGTCGGAGAAGAGGACGGTGATCTCCCGGCGGTGGCTTTCGAGGAGGTGGTCTCCGCCCGAAGCGATCACCTCGGCGAGCTGTGGCGGTAAGAAGCGGCGCATCCTGCCCAATCGTTCCACCTCGGCGCTCTTCTCGAGAACCCGCCCCTCGAGGTCCTCCGTGAGCGTGCGCAACTCCTTCGCCTGCCGCGTGACCGTCTCCAGGAGCGACTTCTCCTGGTCGTGGAGCCGCTTCTTTTCGATGCAGGCGCCCACGCGCGCCTTCAAGAGCGTTGGGTCGAACGGCTTCGGCAGGTAGTCCTCCGCTCCCAGCTCGATGCAGCGGACAACGTTCTCGGGCTCGTCGCTGGCGGAGATCATGAGGACCGGGATGTCGCGCAGGGCCGGGTCGTCGCGCCGCCGGGTGAGCACACCGTAGCCATCCATCACCGGCATCATCAGGTCGAGGAGGACGAGGTCGATGTCGCCTGCCGCCATGCGATCGAGGGCCTCGACGCCATCCGCCGCTTCGGCCGTCTCGTAGCCCAGCCGGGCGAGCCTGCGCGAGAGCACGTCGCGATTCGCCGGGTCGTCATCCACGACGAGGATGAGCGGCGCTCCCAGGCGGGATGGCTGCCCGGCGACGGCTGTCACGACGGCGGCGGCGGGCTCGGCCGGGCGAATCTCGCTAACGAGCGCCTGGAATCTCACGACCGCTATCACGATCCGTTCGATATCCTCGGCCTCCGCCGTTGCGGCGAGCGCGCGCAGCGGCCCGGCCGCCGTAGCGAGCTCCTCCGCAAGCTCTGAAAGCGAGGCGAGGTTCGGCGCCGTCGAACCACCATCATCGCTGACGACGGCCGTGATCGCCGGCAGGAGGCGGGCCGCCACCTCCTTGAGCGCGGTCAAGGCCGAACAGAGGGGTTCGGACGCTGTGCCGTCTTCGAGGAGCAGATCGGCGTACCCGACGATGTGGTTCACCGGCGTGCGCAGGTCGTGGCGGAGGTTGCGTGCGTCGCTCATCAGGACAGCTCGACCCCGAGGTCCGCCATCTTGCCGAGCAGGCGAACGAGATCGACGGGCTTCGTGTCGTAGTCGTTGCAGCCGGCCTCCATCGCCTTCTCGCGGTCGCCGGGCATGGAGTGAGCCGTGAGGGCGATCACCGGGATGGTGGCGGTCGCCGGCGTAGCGCGAATGAGCCGCGTCGCCTCCCAGCCGTTCATGACGGGGAGGCTCATGTCCATGAGGATGAGGTCGGGCAGTTCGCTCTTCGCCATGGAGACGCCCTCGCCGCCATCGACGGCCATGACGATCGTGAAGCCGCGCCGCTCCAGCCGGCGCGAGAGCATATCGCGGTTCATCTCGTTGTCTTCGACGATCAGGATTTTGGGCATGGTCTACCTCGTCGCTCGCGGGTGCGTTCCGGGCGTGCCTCGCCCTGTTGGCTAACGGTACCGCGACCGGGAGGGAGCGGCGCGTTCACCGGGTTCTCCTGCTGACCATACCGAAGCTCGTTGACATAAATACTGGCCCACTCCAACTCCTCGCCAATCCACTCGTGTCCGGCGGCAGACTCACGGTTTCCCGGGCCGCGGTGATTCCCGTCAGCTGACTGGCTACGTGTCGGTACCGCGACCGGGAGGGAGCGGCGGGTCACTGGCTCACCGCCTTCGGCGTGTCCTGCAGCTCGGACACATAAACGCACGCACGCGATACGCTCTCCTCCGACCAGAGGTACCGTGTACTCCCGTGGCGGGACCACGGGCTTGTAGCCCGGAGCCACAACTCCGATTGCCGCAACGCTCGCGTCGAGTATGCCTTAAACACGTTCAGTACTGCTTCTGGGGGTACGTCGGCGCTCACAACGACGTGCACGTGTTCCGTCCGCACGTTAAGGGCATGGAGCGACCAGTCACGATGTTCGCACTGACCACGGATCGCATCCCCGACCACTCGGCGCTGCTCCGGGGACAATGTCACAGGCGGGGAGGCGAGGCGGCTGTAGGCAGTGTTCCGGCGACTGACGTCGGGAACGAGCTGAGGCGCGCCGTACGTGCGGTGGTCCCGGTCCATCGACCCTCGGTCGTCGCCGTGGAGCCAGGTGCCATAGGTCCGGAAGGTGATCAGGTACGCCAACGGTCGATCGCTCATGGCCCGCCGCTCCCTCCCGGTCGCGGTACAGAAGTGTCCGGGACGGTCGCCGGGTCTACCACGACCGCCGGCAACGTCATCGTGAACGTCGAGCCCTGTCCGGGAACGCTCTCCACCGTGATGTCGCCGCCCATCATCCGGCAGAACTGACGGCTCAGGGCGAGGCCCAGGCCCGTGCCCCCGTACTTCCGGCTGGTCGAGACCTCGGCCTGCGAGAACGCCTCGAACAGCCGCCCGACCTGCTCCTCGGTCATGCCGATGCCCGTGTCGGAGATGGCGAAGGTGACCAGTCCCGAGGCCCGAGTCCCGAGGTCCGAGCCAACGGCTAATGGCCAACGGCCAACGGCCAGGGAGACGCGCCCTCCCTCCGTGAACTTGGCCGCGTTCGAGAGGAGGTTGAAGAGCGCCTGGCGGACCTTCACGAGATCGCCCGTCATCGGGCCGATCTCCGGCGGGCATTGGACAGCGAAGGCGTTCCCGTTCTTCTCGACGAGCGGCCGGACCATCGCCTCGACATCGCTGGCCAGGGTGTTGAGGTCGAACTCTTCGAGGAACATCGTCATCCGGCCGGCCTCGATCTTGGCGAGGTCGAGGATGGCGCTGATCAGCGTGAGGAGGTGGTGGCCGGCGGTGTGGATCTTCTGGAGGTCCGGGATGTAGCCGTCGTCCCCGAGGTCCGCGCACTCTTCCTGCAGCAGCTCGGCGTACCCGATGATCGCGTTCAGGGGCGTGCGCAGTTCGTGCGACATATTCGCGAGGAACTCGCTCTTGTGGGCGGAGGCGAGTTCGAGCTCCTCCGTCTTCGCCTGCAGCTCCGAGATGAGCCGGGAGTTCTCGATGGCGATCACGGCCTGGTCGGCGAAGGTCTGTGTGAGCGCAATCTGTCGATCCGTGAACGGCAGGATCCCGGGGCGCATGCAGATAAGGTGTCCGACGACAGTTCCTTCGCGTAAGAGCGGTACTGCCATGCGGCTCGTCAAACCCCTAACTGCATCGGTCTTCGGCCCCGGGAACTCGGCAAGGAACTGTTCCCGGGTCCCGGCGAACGCCACAGGCGCACGAGTCGCACGAGCGCGCGCGAACGGAGTATCTCGCAACGGTAACTTCATGGTGGCCCGTCCGTCAGGAGCCGCATAATCGGGGACACGGTTGTGGACGTGAAGATGTCCGACCAACTCCTCCGGGTGGTGTTCCAGGTCGACCCAGGCGGTGACGAGGCTGGCACCCACGAGGTCGGCGAGAGTAGAGGTCAAGGGACGCATCACCGAGTCGAGGTCGGCCGGCGAACCGGCGATGATTCGAAGAACTTCCGCCATGGCGGTCTGTTGGGCGAGCGCCTCGGTGACGTCGCGGTTGCGCGCCTGGAGCTCGTCCAGGAGTCTCGCGTTCTCGATGGCGATCACGGCCTGGTCGGCGAAGGTCTGCAGCAGGGCAACTTCACCTTCCCGGTAGCCAGATTCGCCCGCCCGAATGACGGTAATGGCGCCGATTGCTTCTTTGCCCTTGAGCAGGGGCACGATGAGATAGGACGCCGTGCCCCAGAGGCGATCTCTGGCCTCCAGCTTCTCGGATGAGCCTTCGCGCGTGGCATCGCCAACCCGTGAGACGACGACTTTCGGGCGGCGGGTGACGATCGCCTGGCGAGTGCTTCCGTCGGACATCGACTGGACCGAGTAGGCGCGCTGTTCTTCGGTCAACCCGAAGTGGGCAACCGCTCGCAGGTCATTCGGCGGGAAAACCCGGTTAATGCTGGCGCCGGTCGCGTTGAGGAGGCGGGCGGCCGTAACCACCAGCGTCCCAAGAATGGCGTCGAGGTCGAAAGCCGAGCGGCTGATGGCCTCCAGCACCTCGGCCATGGCCGTTTGTTGTTCCAGCGCCTCGGTGACCTCGCGGTTGCGCTCCTGCAGTTCGTTGAACAGCCGCGCGTTCTCGATCGCGATGACGGCCTGGTCCGCGAAGGCCTTGAGCAAGTCCACCTGTTTCAGGCTGAACGGGCGCACTTCGCGTCGGATTAGACTAATGGTTCCCAGCGCCTGATCACCCCGGATCAATGGCGCGGCAAGCACTGTCCGATAAGGGACCACGGCGCGCACTTGGTCGCCGCCCTTGAAGTCGGTCGCTTCGACATCGTCGATGGAGATCACCCGCCGCTCCCGCAGGGCTCTTCCAGAGACAGTGGAGTCGTCGTTCGGCACCGGCAGATCGCGGATGGCGCGTTCGCCGAACACGGCGACATTCCGGAGGACATTCCCCTCCGGCCGATAGATGACGCCGTCCTCTGCCTCGCAGAGCCGCACCGCACTGCGGATGACGGCATCGAGCACGGGCCCGACGTCGGTCGGCGAGGAGGCGATGATGCTGAGGACTTCGGCCATGGCGGTCTGCTGGTCCAGCGCTTCCGTGACCTCACGGTTGCGCTCCTGGAGTTCGTTGAAGAGACGCGCGTTCTCGATTGCGATGACGGCCTGGTCGGCGAAGGTTTCGACGAGCGATATCTGTGCCGCGCTGAAACCCTCCTGGTCCCCCCGCAGCGCGACCACGACGCCAAACACTGCGTCCCGCAGAACGAGGGGCACGGCGAGGCCGGACTCCGCATCCCATCCCAAGCGGCGATGACTGGCTGCCGTGCCCGGGTACTCGATTTCGAGCTCTTCGATCGGGCCGTGGACATGCACAGTGCGTCGTTCGAGCACGGCAGCGCCCGAAGGCACCCCGTCCAAAGGTGTTAAAGGGTTAGATGCTGCCGTTTGTCCGGGTACCGGGACCATTCGGTGAATCGACACTAGGCGAAGCTGGTCACCTTCGACAAACTGAATGAATGCGATTGGCGCCGCGCAGAT
>JANMTH010000703.1:0-2240 GCA_031390305.1 Thermoflexaceae bacterium | reverse complement strand
TCCGGCTCGACCGCGACCCGAACCCACAGCTCGGCTTCGGCTGGGGGCTGCACTACTGCCTGGGCGCGAACCTGGCGCGGCTCGAACTGCAGATCGCGCTGCGTGCGCTGATCGATCGCTTTCCGGCCTTGCGCGCGGCCGAGCCCGTCCCGCCGCCGCGGGCGAGCGCGCTCGGGTTCGGGCGGCGGCCGCTGAAGGCGCTGCTCCGGTAGGCGGCGCCGCGATGCTAAGATGTATTCGTGGCTCGTACGACTATCGCCCTTGATGACGCCCTGCTCCTCCGGCTGAAGGCCAGGGCGGAGACGTGTGGGCAGCCCCTATCGCAGGTGATCGAAGACGCTTTGCGGGCCGGGCTGGAATCGCCGGGAGGACGGGATGCTCCGTCAGTGAACCTCCCGTCCTGGCCCCTGGGAGGGCTTGACGAAGGCGCGACGATAGGGTCGCTCGGACAGGCGCTGGCCAACCTTGATGCGACCGCGGTCGCGGCCGCGACGAGGGAACGCCGCGCACCTTCCTTCAAGGCGTGAGGTCACCAGTGTTCATTTCCGACGTGAACTTGATCGGGCTGAGGCTCGCGTTTCCGTTGCGGGATCAGGCTGCGGTCCCTCCCGCTTAAGCCAGGCCGGTGCCGCCGCCTCAGGCGATCCGGGCGGTGCGGGCCGGGAGTTCGACGGACTCGAGCGTTGTCAGGTCGAGGCGGAGTGAGGCGCGGTCGATGTCGAAGCCGACCACGCCGCCGGCTTCATCGACATCCATCACCACGCCCTCGGCGACTTCGTCCGAATCGACGGCGGGAACAGCTCGGAACTCGATGTAGAGGGAGTCGGTTTCCGGGTAGTAGTGGAGCTTCATCAATTGGACTCACGGAAGGTAGACAACAAAGCGGCGGTCAGCGAAGGCTAGTCCCGGCGCATGGCCATCAGTTCGCGGCAGGCGCCATCCTTCACTTCGTAGACATGGGTGGCCACGCCATCGACGATGGCGGGATCGTGGCTGGCGCAAAGGATGGTGCCGCCGTAGCCCTGCAGGGCCTCGATCAGCTTCCGCCGCGTCGTCGTGTCGAGGTGGTTGGTGGGCTCGTCCAGGAGCAGGACATTCGTCGGCTGGATGAGGAATTTGGCGAGCGCCACCCGGCTCCGTTCGCCGCCCGAAAGCACGTTGATCGGCTTGAAGACATCGTCGCCACGGAAGAGGAACTGGCCCAGTACGGTGCGCAGCCTCACGTCGGGCTCGTTCGCGGCCACGGTCCGAACCTCCTCGAGGACGGTCCGGGTCGGGTCGAGCGCCTCATCCTGGTGCTGATCGTAGTAACCGGGGCGGGCCCGTTCGGCCCACTCGACCTGGCCTTCCGTCGGGCGGAGTTGGAGCGCCGCGATCTTCAGGAGCGTGCTCTTGCCGCTGCCGTTTGGCCCCGTTAGGACTACTTTCTGGCCGCGTTCGATGTGCAGGGTGACGTCGATCAGGACGGGGATGCCCTCGTCGTAGGCGTGGCTCACTTCGCGCATGAGCAGGACATCCCTCTCCGTGCGGCCGTGGGCGGTCAGCTGGAAGTGGACTTCGGCGTCCTTCCGGGTGTGCTGGATCCGCTCGACCTTGGCAAGCTGCTTCTCTCGGCTCTGGGCGACGGAGGCCTTCGATGGCTTTGCGCGGAAGCGTTCGATGAACCGTTCCTGGCGGACGATCTCTCGTTCCTGGCGGGAGGCGGCGCGGTCCTGGGCGCCGAGTTTGTCCGCCTTCTGGCGCTGGTAATCGGTGTAGTTGCCGGCGTAGCTTTCGACCCGGCCGTCTCGCAGGTCGAGGATTCGCGTCACCGTCTGGTCGAGGAACGCGCCATCGTGGGTGACGATCAGGATGGTCCCCGGATACTCCTTGAGCTCGGTCGCCAGCCAGGCGCGCGTCTTCTTGTCCAGGTGGTTGGTTGGCTCATCGAGGAGCAGGTTTTCCGGCCGCCGAACGAGCGCCTTGGCGAGGGCGATGCGCATCTGCCAGCCGCCGCTGAAGGCGCCGCACAGCTTCAGCGTGTCATCGGGCAGGTCGAAGCCGAGGCCGTTGAGGACGCGGCCGATGCGCTGTTCGATGCGGTAGCCGTCCATCGCTTCGAAGCGCTCGAAGAGGTGGGCCTGGAGGTCGATCAGGGAGTCGAGATCGCCATCGCCCGTCTCGATCTGGTGGGCGACGCCTTCGAGCTGGAGTTCGATGGCACGGGCTTCGGGGAAGGCGAGCCAAAGCTCTTCGAGCAG
>JANMTH010000638.1:0-7861 GCA_031390305.1 Thermoflexaceae bacterium | reverse complement strand
CTCCAGCGCCTCCAGCACCAACTCTTCGTCGAACGCGGCCTCCTCGACGCCCTCAACGGCGTCCCTCGCATGCCCCAGCCGCCGATCACGCTCGATGGCATGAGCGCGTACTCGCTGGAGACGGCCGAGGGCTTCGCCGCGTTCTGCGCCACGCTGGACGAAGAGGCGCTGGATCGTTCGTTCTTCGTCCCCTGGTGGGAACGCGAGTTCCCTGTGCGTGTCGGCCTCCTCCAGCCGCTCAGCCATTCCGGCCAGCATCGCGCCGAACTGGCGTGGATTCTCGCCGCCGCCGCCATCGATACCGGGAACCTCGATTACATCGTCTGGTCGGCACACGGCCAGCCCGCCCCGGGCGACCCCTGGCCGCCGGCCGGGCACTGAGGACGCTGTCACGATCGCTCCCGGCACTCCCAACCTCTGCGTCTCCGCGTCCAACCGGCCCGGACGAGCAACGCCGATGGGCGTAAACTCGCGCCGATAGCGCCCGCCGGGGCGGCAAGGAGACGGTCATGGAGTACGAAACCCTGGAGTACGGCGTCGATGAGCGGATCGCGACGATCACGCTGAACCGGCCGGAGAAGCTCAACGCCCTGAGCGCCCAGCTTCAGCGCGAACTCGTGCTCGCCCTAAAGGCGTCCGAGGCCGATGCGGCCGTCCGCGTCATCGTCATCCGCGGCGCCGGCCGGGCCTTCTGCGCTGGCTACGACCTCACTCCCTCGCCGGGCGGCGCCGTCGATACGGCCGGGCGGATCAGCGCGCCCTACGACGCCGCTGGCCTCGAAGACACGCTCCGCAGGCTGCTCACCATCTGGGACCTGCGCAAGCCCGTCATCGCCCAGGTCCACGGCTCCTGCTTCGCCGGCGGCACACAGCTCGCCCTCATCTGCGACCTCACTATCGCCGCCGAAGACGCGACCTTCGGCATCCCCCAACTGCCCGTCGGCATCGGCTTCGTCCTCCCCTTCTGGACCTGGCTGATCGGCCCGAAGAAGGCCCGTGAGATCTTCTACCGGATCGGCTCCAGCATCACCGCCACCCAGGCCCTGGACTACGGGATGATCAACGCCGTCGCGCCGGCGGCCGAACTCGAAGCCCGCGTCCGCGCCGAGGCCCTCGCCATCGCCGAGACCCCGCCCGAGATCCTCTTCCTCGCCAAGCGCGCGATTAACCAGACGCAGGAGGTCCAGGGCTTCCGCGAATCGCTCATCGCCGGCTGCGCGATCGACGCCCTCTCCCACCAGTCCGACGCCGTCCAGGCGGTGACGAAGCTCATCCGCGAGCAGGGCCTCCGGGCCGCCCTCAGCAGCTGGAAGGAAGTGGTGTGAGGTTTACCCCTCGGTGGTGGCCGGCTTGTGCGGCCCCCCGGAGCGAGGCCTTCCCCTCAGGAATGGGCGGCGCGCCAGCGCGCGATCCACGCAGCATGCTGTGCTTCGTGTGTGCTCACCAGGCCCGCTTCCCCGTAGAGCGACGCATCCAGACCCCGCCCGTTGGCGGACGAAATCTCCTCAAGCAATCGTCGCCGCGAAGTGGCCAGCTCCCACCGCACCTGGTCCAGTGACAGCGCTCGCCGTAGCTCGTGTCCCAGTGGGCCGAAGACGTGTTCCTGCTCTTCTGTCATGCGCCACGCCGAGCCGTGACCAGCGGAAATCCGCGCCACTTCGCTGGCCCGGATGTCATCCCAGAGCGCGATGTGGGCCAGGTGATCCTTGACCGACCAGCCGTCGAGCGACCGCTCGGTCATCTGGTCGTCGCCAAGGCCATCGATTGCTGAGAGAAGCTCCCCCCGCATCCGGCCGTAATGGAGCAGTAGTGCGTCCCTGTCTTCAGCCATGATCGACCTCCGTCGAGCCTGTGCCTGGTGCGAGCCAGCGGACCAAGCGATCCGCTACCCCCGCAAGAACGCCGCCACCACGTCCATCGCCTCGTCCCGGTTCTGGCGCTGTGTCCTCCCGGAGGCGGAGCGCGGCTTGAAGTCGTGGTCGCCGTCTTCCAGCCAGTGCAGCGCGATCGACGGCGAAAGGCCGTAGCCAGCGACTTCGTCCGGCCTGCCGAACGAGTCACGCGTGCCCTGCACGATCAGCGCCCGCGTCGTCATCGTTCGCAGGTGCTCCACCCGCGGCGTCTCCGGCCGGCCGATGGCGTGGAACGGATAGCCCAGGCAGACGAGCCCGCGCACCTGCAGTTCATCGGCCACCATGCTCGCCATCCGCCCGCCCATCGACTTGCCGCCGATGAACAACGCCGGACCGCCGCCAAGCGCCGCCACCACATCGCGCCAGGCCTGAAGAAGGACGGCCTCGCGGTCCGGCCCCGGTCGGCGGCCCTCGCGGCGCGCCGCCATGTAGGCGAACTCGAAGCGCACGACGGCCACGCCGCGTTCACCGAGCCCCTCGGCGAAGGCCTCCACGAAGGGGCTGTCCATCGCCGCCCCAGCCCCATGGGCGAGGACGAGCGTCGCCTCGGCGTTGGCGGGACCGTTTCGCAGGAAGACCCCGGTCGGCATCCGGCAATGGTGGACGCCAACCTCGTCGAGGGGAAGTGCCCGGCGGACTTCGGACCGAGCGCTATTCGGGCGGCTCGAAGTAATCAGAGTCCGGGCGCTTGATCTCGTACGTCGACGCGATCGCTACGCCCAATCCCACCTCGTACATCAGTGCTGCCAACTCCGACCCATCGACCAGGACGATACGGTCCCCCATGCGCTCAGCGTCCTTTCGGGCCTCCGCGGTGAACGTCGAGGTGGTCATGATTACGCCCTTCTTCGCCCGGTGTGCAGACAATGAACCCGCGAACTCTCGGACGGTCGAAGGCCCCACGGAGTTCTGCCACCGCTTCGCCTGAATGTAGATCAGCTCAAGTCCGAGCTTGTCCTGCTGGATGACCCCATCCACACCGCCGTCCCCACCCTTGCCAAGATGGACTCCTGACCCGAACGGCCCCCCATAGCCCAGCTTCAGCAGCAAGTCGAGGACCAACTTCTCGAATCTCTCAGGCGGCATGCTCTTCGCCCGGTCTAGCAGGTCGGCCTCAACCGAGTCACGGATCTGCTGATAGCTGGTCGCAAGCGCTTCTTCAGGCGATAACTGCTCACTCATCCCCGGTTGCAGGGAGTCCTGTGGAAGTTGCTTGGCTCCCCCTCCTTGTCGAATCTGTTGCCGCCAATCACGCAGCTCCGCGTATCGTTCGGTCAGCAGCACCGTGTCCAGGCTTACGGGGTGTTCCGCCAATAGCGCTCTTCCACGCTCCGAGATCCGCACGGAACCTCGGCGCGGCCGCTCTACCACTCCCGCCTTGGCGAGATAAGTGCTTGCCCAATGCAGTCTTGAGCTAAACAGGAGGGACCCAGACGGTATGCGGGCCGCCAGGTCTTCGTCCGTTAGCTTGAATCGTGACGCAAGTTCGTTTCGACATTCCGCGCTCGTCCGCTCTTGCCCATCCGCAAGAATTGCAAGAAGAGGAAGCATCAGCGACTCGTAGTCCGGCACCATGATGGCCTCCCGCAAACCGGCATCATACTTGTCCGCATCGGTGATTGAAACCGAGCGGCGGTAGGTTACCAGCATGTCGCGACGCCACCATCACCGGCGCCCGCCCCCCCGGTAGCCCGCCCTCCCCGCGCCTGCCACAATGCGCCCCATGACTGACCAGCCCTTCGCCGGCCTCGAAGTCGTCGAGTTCGGCCAGTTCGTCGCCGTCCCCTGGTGCGCCCAGCTCTTCGCCGATGGCGGCGCCCACGTCATCAAGGTCGAACCCCACGAGGGCGACCCGACGCGCGTCCTCGCCCCCCTCGCTCCCGGCGAGACCCGCCACTTCCTCTCACGCAACCGGGGCAAACACAGCCTCCCCCTCGACCTCCGCCACGCCATGGCCCCGCACATCCTCGATGCGCTGCTTTCCCGCGCCGAAGTCGCCTTCTTCAACCTCCGCCCAGGCCTCGGCGCGGAACTCGGCCTGGACTTCGCCACCCTCGCCAGCCGCTATCCGCGCCTGATCACGGGCAACGTCACCGCCTTTGGCAAGGAAGGCCCGGACCGTATGCTCGCCGGCATGGACTACGTCGTCCAGGCCCGCAGCGGCCTCATGGCCTCCCTGGGGAAGGTCACGGACGGCCTCCCCTCGGCCGGCGATTCCCCCGTTGTCGACTACATGTGCGCCGCCCTCCTCGCCTTCGGCGTTTCCAGCGCCCTGTACCGCCGCGAGCGCAGCGGGCGTGGCGGCGAGGTCGATGTCTCTCTCCTCGGCGCGGCCATGGGCCTCCAGGCGACGCTGTTCACGCGCGTCGCCAGCGCCGACGCCGCACCCGACGCCGAGCTCCTCAGCTGGCTGGCCGAAGCTCGCGCCGAAGGCCTCCCCTTCGCCGAGCAGCTCAAGCGCAACGCCGGCGTGCGCCCCTCCTACATGTCCACGGTCTACTACCGCACCTACGCCACCCGCAATTCAGCCATCGGCGTCGCCTGCGGCAGCCCCTCGCTCCGCCGCAAGTTCATGGCCGCAACGGGGATGGAAGACCCGCTTCTCGGCAAAGATGTCCCCCGCGAGGAGATGGCGAAGCACTACGCCGCCCTCCAACTCCTGATGGAGGCCCGGCTCGGTGAACGCACGACGGCCGACTGGCAGGCCGCGTTGGACAGAGCCGGCGTACCGGCCTCACGCGTCGTCCTGCCCGTCGAGCTGCTGGCCGACGAACAGACGCGCCTGAACGGCCTCATCTACGATTTCGACCACCCGGCGGTCGGCCGGACGACACTCCTCGGGCCGCCGATCCAGCTCGACGGCGTCGGCTTTCGCCCGGGCCCACCGTCCGCCGCCTTCGCCAGCGAAACGCGCGCCATTCTCGCGGGAATTGGCCTCTCCGGTGAGGAGATAGAGCGCGCGGTCGCGGACGGCGCCGTGCGGGCCACCGAGGCCTAACGAACGTTCGTTGTCGGGCGGGGCACCCTCAACCCCCTCTCCCGACTCCCGCGTCGCGGGCGAGGGGCTATCCGCCGGGCCGACAACAGCCCGGCGAGCAGCGCGATAGGGAGCCAGCCCCTCCACCGGCTACGCCCGCCCGATCTCCGCGAGGTGGTCCTTCCAGCTCTGGCGGACGCTCCACCATGGCTCGGCCCCCTCTAGGCTGGTGATCGCGCCCCACCGCGCGGCGATCTTGTCCGCTGTCGGCTCTTCGATCGCGACCCGCTCGTTGCGCACGATCGCCGCGCGGCCATAGGTCCCGCCCGATGCCTCGATGACCATGCCGCTGTCCTGGCAATCCGGGCTACAGAGGTAGGTCACCACGGGCGCGACGAGGTCTGGCCCCATCTTCGCGAGCTGTTCTTCGCCGCCCGGCCGGCTCCCCATCAGCCCGATCGTCATCCGCGTCGCGGCGCCGGGGCCAAGGCAGTTCACCATCACGTTGTACTTCGCCCCTTCGAGCTTGAGGACGTTCATGAAGCCGATCAGCCCGGCCTTCGCCGCACCGTAGTTCGATTGCCCGAAGTTGCCAACGAACCCGGAGTTCGACGAAGTGAGGACGACACGCCCGTACCCCTGCTGGCGGAAGACCGGCCAGGCGTGGTGGAGGATGTTGTAGGCCCCCGTCAGGTGCGTATCGATGATGTCCTGCCAGTCCTTCGGCTGCATGTTGTGGATCGCCTGGTCGCGGAGGAAGCCGGCGTTCGAAACGACGATATCGACCCGTCCCCAGGTGTCCATCGCCTGCTTCACCAGCTCGAACGTCGCCTCGTAGTCCGAGACGCTGCCCATGTTTGCGGCGGCATCGCCGCCCATCGCCTTGATTTCGGCGACCACGCCGTTGGCGACCGGTTCGGAGCCGCCCTGGTTGCTGAGGTCCATACCAAGGTCGTTGATGATGACTTTCGCGCCGTGGCGAGCGAGGTCGAGCGCGACGGACCGGCCGATGCCGCGACCGGCTCCGGTGACGATCGCGACCTGGCCTTCGAGTGAGATCGACAAGAGACATACCCCCAAAATCGATGAATGTGGAGCCGCCGGGGCGGCCTGAGGGGCTGGATTGTACCCACCTCGCGGCGCAGGCGCTCACTACCGGCCGGGGCAGACCCCGATTATTTTGGCTGGCCAGCCAGTATCGCTATACTCGCCTGCATCGCCCCCATTTCGGGGGAACGGAGCAGGACCATGACATCAGTGACCGACTTCAATCCCCTCGCGCCCGAAACCGTCGAGTGCCCCTACCCGTTCTACAAGGCGATGCGTGAGGAAGCGCCGGTGTACCAGGTGCCCGGCGCTGGCTTCTTCATCGTCAGCCGTCACGAAGACATCAAGCAGGTCAGCGCCGATCTCGCGAGCTTCTCTTCGAACTCGGGGCCAGGCGTCGATAGCCGCGGCGGCGCGGTGAGCGACCCTGAGATGCACGAGATCACATCGAAGGGGTTCCCCAACGTCAACACGCTCCTCAGCGCCGACCCGCCGGACCACGCGCGCTACCGCGGCCTCGTGAACAAGGCCTTCTCCGCGCGGCGCGTGGCGATCATGGAGCCGAGCGTCCGCCAGATCGCCTCCGACCTGTTCGACACCTTCAAGAGCAAGGGCAAGGCCGAACTGATTCACGAATTCGCCGCCCCGCTCCCACTCACCGTTATCGCCGACGCCCTTGGCGTTCCTCGGAGCGACCTCTGGACGTTCAAGAAGTGGTCCGACGATTCCGTCGCGCCGCTCAGCGGCTTCATGACGCGCGAACGCCAGCTCGAGTGTGCCCAGAGCATCGTCGACTTCCAGCACTACTTCGCCGCCAAGCTCGAAGAGCGTCGTGCCAACCCCCAGGACGACCTCCTGACCGACCTCATCAACTCCCGGCTGGATGGTGAACAGCCGCTGAACACCGCCGAAATGCTCAGCATCCTCCAGCAGATCCTCGTCGCCGGGAACGAAACGACGACCAACCTGATCGCCTCCGGGACGATGCTCCTCTGCCAGCACCCTGAACAGGTGGCCAGCCTCCAGGCGGACCCATCGCTCATCCCCAACCTCGTAGAGGAGGCGTTGCGCATGGAATCGCCCGTCCAGGGCCTCTTCCGGATGGCGAAGGTCGATACAGAAGTGGGCGGCGTGAAGATCCCGGCCGGTTCGCGTCTCGTCCTGATGTACGCCTCGGCCAACCGCGACGAATGCGTCTACGCCGATTCCGAAAGCTTCGACATCTCCCGCGAGAACGCGCGGACCCACCTCGCCTTCGGCCACGGCATCCACTTCTGCCTCGGCGCGGCGCTCGCGCGGCTCGAAGCGAACATCGCCTTCGAGATGCTTTTGCGGCTAAAGAACCTGCGGATGACGCCCGGCCAGAACGACCTCACCCACGTTCCGAGCTTCATCCTCCGTGGGCTGAACCAGTTGAACGTCGAGTTCGATCCCGCGTAGTACTCACTTGAGTAAGTTGGCGTTCGCTGCCGGGCGTGCGCCCTCACCCCAGGCCCCTCTCCCAGTGCGCTGGGCGAGGGGAGCCATCCAGGCCAGCGGGCGCGCTCACTTACCGGGGACTTCTCGATTTTGTACTAGGGAGGGCTGAGGAGGCTGGACATGGACTATCCGGAGCAGTACCTCAACGAGAACGTCCCGTTCGAGGCGATCCGCTGGGAAATTGGCCGCGAGGGGCGCGGATGGCGAGGAGACGAATTCGAGCGCTCGTACTTTGCGATGCCCGAGAAGATGGAGGCGATCGAGGGGAAGCTCTACTGGAGCGAGGAAGACCGCCTGAAGGTGCTTGGTGCGCTTCTGGAGAACGTGGGTATCGACCGGGCGATCCGTTTAGGCGACCCGGAACTCTGGAAGGCCGCCGTCGCCGAACTGACCGAAACAGCGTAGTCGGTGCCGTCGCGAACACGTCATCTGTTGGAAACGACCC
>JANMTH010000630.1:0-2296 GCA_031390305.1 Thermoflexaceae bacterium | reverse complement strand
GTATTCCGCCGCCTCCTGTTCGGTGAGCACGGCCTTGCCCGCGAACTCGGCCGGGCGCTCGAGGGGCGTCACGGTCCGGAAATCCCAGATCCCCTGGAGATCGGGGTGACCCTCCGGCGTGCGCGTGAGCGTCCACTTCTGCGCCGGCGAGGTGACAGCGCGCTGGGGCACGGATTGACCCGCCGCAAGCAACGTGGGAAGCGACACCGCGAGAACGAAGGCAGACGCTAACTGTCCGTGACGCATGTGAACCTCCGGGCTGGAATGTCGAACGGACCCAGGCGCGATGAGGGATTGTAACCCCTCTTCATGCCGACTGGCCGCGGGGTGCGGCGGCTGCCCGATCGGCCGAGGGCGCGCCAGCCGGGGTTTGCAAGTGGCAGTCTTTGGTCTAGACTCGCAGCGTTTGAGGAGAGCTAAACATGACCCGGCAAAGAGCAGACATGGGCGTGTCAGACAAGCGGACAAGTCGGCGACGGTTCTTCAAGATGCTGGCTGGAAGCCCGCTGCTTGCCCTCGCGTACCCTGGCCTGCCGCCCAGCTGGCAGCAGGAGGTGGCGCGGGAGTTGGAACGCGGTGCGGCGGCCGGCCCGCGACCGGCAGGCATCCCCTGTCCCGACTGCGGTCAGGAGATGGTGTTTGCGTCTCCCGCCGATCTCAGCCGCTACTCACAGCAAACGAGCGGCGCGCCCACCCAGGGAGCAGGCGCCCTGGAAACGCACCTCGAAGGGCAGCTTATTGAGTCAGCCGAGCAGGCGATCAACGTGTGGGACTTCGAGAGGGTCGCTCATGCGAACAACCTGCCCGAACATTGGGCCTACATCCACATGGGTGTTGACGACTTTGAGACGAGGAAAGCGAACAGAGAGGGCTTCCAGCGCCTCATGCTTCGCCCGAGGCGACTCGGTCCGGATGTGAGCAAGTTGGACACGTCGATCCAGCTATACGGTCGCCGATGGAACACGCCGCTCTTTCTCTGTCCGGTCGCGGCCCTCGAGGCGTATCACACGGAGGGCGAGAGCGGAGCCGCCAGGGCGGCTCGGGCGAGAGGCATTCTTCAGATGCAGTCGCATCAGAGTTCGCAGTCGTACGAGGACATCGCAGCGGCCCGTGGCGAACCGCACTGGTTTCAGCTCTACGCGAATCCAGACTGGAACGTCAATAAGAGAACGCTCGACAAGGTCGCGGCCGCGGGGTGCCCCGTGCTGGTGTGGACCATCGATCTACTGGGCGGAAGCAATCGGGAGCTCGTGAGGCGCTCACAAGGGCGCGAGGAATACGACCGGCCGCTGTGCCAGAACTGCCACAACCACAAGCCGGGCTACCAAAGGCCGATGCATCGCGGAATGGCCGGTCCACCCGGACCCCGCCCGCCCTTTACATGGGACTACGTCAAGCGTCTCAAGGATGCCACCACCATGAAGGTGGTCCTGAAGGGCATCGTCACGCGTGAAGAGGCGGAGCTGGCCGTTGAGAATGGCGCCGACGGCGTCTTTGTCTCCAACCACGGCGGCCGCGCCGAGAACAGCCTCCGATCGACGATTGAGTCGCTCCCGGAGGTGGTGGCTGGTGTCAAAGGCAGGGTTCCCGTGTTCATCGACAGTGGCGTCCGCCGCGGAGCGGATATTTTCAAAGCCCTCGCCCTTGGCGCAGACGCGGTGGGGATCGGTCGGCCCTACGTGTGGGGCCTTGGCGCGTTCGGTGAGCAAGGTGTCGACAAGGTGATTGCCCTGCTCCTCGCCGAGTTCAACATGGTGATGAGGCAGACTCGTACGACCTCGATCGATCAGATCGGCCCGCAGTTCGTGATGGAAGGACGTGCTCCCGTCATGATGCGCAGCAACAACCTGGGCTTCGGTCTCTGATGTCGATGGAGGCAAGGGGGAAAGGAGCTTCTCGGATGTCGCTACGCAAGGGAATCGTGCCTGGGTTGTCGTTCGCCCTCTGTGCCGGGCTTGTCGTCGTGCAGGCGCGTCCGGCGGCCGCGCAGCCATCCACCGTCGAGTTCACCGTGTCCGGCACTTCGACCATCCGCGGGTGGACCTGTGCGGCGAGCGGGGTGGTGGCGACCACGTCTGGCACCGGCTCCTCCCAGCCGGCGCCGGGCTTTGCGACTGGGCTCCAGGCGGCCACGGTCACCGTGCAGGTCAAGGGTTTCAAGTGCCCCAGCGACGAGATGACTCAGCATCTCCTGGAGGCCATGAAGGCCGACAAGTTCTCCGAGATCGTGTACCGCCTGGAGAAGTACGAGGTGACGGGCGGGCAGGTCCAGGCGACAGGGACGCTGACGATCACT
>JANMTH010000620.1:0-1939 GCA_031390305.1 Thermoflexaceae bacterium | reverse complement strand
CCGGGCCCACGTAGTCCTCAAGGCCGATACGGACGTGGCCTCCGCGGGCGATGGCGAGCGCGGCCATGCCGCTGCCCAGACAATCGCCGCCGAGAACGGCCACAAGCCAGGGGAGGCCGCTGCCGGCGATCATCTCGAGATAGGCGGTGAGCGCGGCCTCGGTCGGCGGAAGGCCAAAGTTCGCCGACTCGCCGCCGAAGTAGAACTTGAGGAGCGCGCCGGATGGCATCCTCCCGGCCCTGGCGTAGCGCATGGCGGTGCGAACGAAACCTGGCTCGAAGTTGGAGACGCTGGGCCCGAGTTGGAGGCGTTCGCAGGTCTCGACCATGTAGCGGATGTCGCGGAAGGTGTTGAGGTAGGTGGCGTCGATCGCCATGGGCAGCCCTTCGGCGTCGTTGCCGCCGACGTTGACGCAGCCGGGGTCGATGAGGCCGAGGCGGAGGACGCCGGCCTCGCAGAGCGCGGGGATGTGGCCGTAGCGCTCTTCGATGGTGGTGTTGGGGCCGCCGCTGGCCATCGTGGGGTAGAGGAGGGCATCGGGCCGCTTCGCGAGAATCGCGCGCCAGGCGAGGATGTAGGGCTCGGGCGAATGGACGCCGTCGGGGCCACCGACGACGGGCTCGGCGTTGTGGTTGTGGACGATAGCGGCGCCGGCTTCGAGACAGGCGAGCCCATCGGCCGCTATCTCGTCCACGCTCCGGGGCACGTTGGGGTTACGGGACTTTGGCGTAGCGCCGTTGAGGGCGGCCTCAATGATGAGCGGGTCCATGGGCGCAGCTTAACGCGTCGGGAACGCGAAGGCACGCCGGGGCGAAGGCGCGGGCCGGCGGTGGTGTTGGACGACGGCGAGCAGTACGTCTACGGCGCGGGGATGGTCGCGCCGGTTACGGGCAGGCTGGCGTTGGTTCGAACAATCCGCGACCGCGGTGGGTCGCAACTACCGATTGCGGACGGGCGAGACCGTAAGCGGCGGGAACGCGACGCTACGGTGCCATGACCGAAGCGACTGCGTACGACCCTGAAGGCATCCACAACTTTCGGCCCCTGCGGGGCTATCGAACGGCGACTGGCGCGATTGCGGCGGGCAAGGTCTACCGATCGGGGGCTTTGGAGCTGATGACCGAGGAGGACCGGGTCTACCTGGCGGACACGCTGGGGATCCGGACGATCCTGGACTTGCGGCACCCGGACGAGCTGGCGTTCATCGAAGGGACGCATGCGATGGCGGAGCGGGTCTTCGCGCTCTCGATCTTCCGTGAGGACGTGTCGCAGGAGGAGTTGATCGCGGAACTAAACGGGTTGTTCGGGACGGGGCCATCGCCACGCCGATACCTGCACTACCTGGAGGTGGGCGGGGATCGGCTGGCGCAGGCGTTCTCGCTCTTCGCGGAGGAGGCGAACTACCCGATCCTGGTGCATTGCGTGGCGGGCAAGGACCGGACGGGCGTGCTCCTGGGGATGGTGATGGATGTCCTGGGCTGTGCGGATGAGGATATCGCGCACGAATACGGGCTGAGCGACGCGAGCATCGACCGGCTAATCGCCTATCTCCGGCAGCAGGGCCGGCAGCTGGAGGGGACGGAGGAGGAGATCCGGGCGCGGCTTTCGACGCCGCCGGAGCGGATGGCGGGCTTCATCGAACTCGTGCGGGAGCGGCACGGAAGTTCGGAGGCGTTCTTCGCGGGGCAAGGGATCGGGAGCGCGGAGATTGCGCGGGTGCGGGAGATCCTGGCGGGCTAGTACTCACTTGAGTAGGTTGGCGTTCGTTGCCGGGCATCTTGCCCTCACCCCCGACCCCTCTCCCAGTGCGCTGGGCGAGGGGGGGCTTACGACTGCGCACGTGACCCACGAACGCCCCAATCATTGTCCAGAGCTCGCGCCAACATGCGGCGGCCATCGGCATGCGCCCGCTCGTGCCGCTCCAACCTGGCTTCGTGGG
>JANMTH010000599.1:0-3414 GCA_031390305.1 Thermoflexaceae bacterium | reverse complement strand
GGTGATCGTGGCGCTGGACGCTGAGATCGCGATGACGGGTCCGGCCGGGGCGCGCACGGTGCGGGCGGCGGACTTCTTCCAGGACCTGTTCACGGTCGACATGGGCGCGGAGGAGATTATCACGGGCGTGCGATTCAAGCCGGTGCGAACGGCGGCGTACGCAAAACTCCACCAACGGGCCTCGCACTACGCGATCGTCGGCGTCGCCGCTGTCCTTGAGATCGACGGCGGCGCGATCCGCTCGGCGCGGGTGGCGGTGACGGGGGCGAGCACGCACGCCCAACGCCTTCCGGCGGTGGAGGCCCTGTTGGTTGGCCGCGGGGCGAACGCGGCGACGTTTGGGGCGGCGGCGGCGATCGCGGGGGACGGGCTGGAGGACCTGAATGCGGACCTTCACGCCAGCGCGGAGTACCGGCGGGCGATGGTGAAGGTGTACACGCGGCGGGCGCTGGAGCGGGCGGCGGGGCGGTGACCAGGCGTGGCACGGGCGCCCTGCCCAGCGGCCGTTCGGCGCGGTAATGTGGGCCGAACGGACGTTCCGGCGCGGAGCGTGGGGCCTCACGATCGGATCATGATTACGACGTTTCTGGTCTTCCTCGCCGCCGGGCCCATGGGCCGCTGGTTCGACACCGTCGCCGCCCAGTACGGCGACAACGGTCACATGGACTGGGACTGGGGCGATGGCTCGTGGATCGTGATGATCATCGTCATGTCCGCCATCTGGATCCTGCCCGTCACCCTGATCGTCTGGGGGATGCGGACGTTTGGCGGCGGTAGCGGCGGTTCCGGCCATTCACGCAATCCCGGCGACATCGCCCGTGAGCGCCTGGCGCGGGGCGAGATCAACCACGAAGAGTTCGAGCGGATCATGGCCGCCCTTCGTTCCTGAGCCGGTCTGCGAGCGTTGCCTCGCCCATCGGATCGTACGAAGCGGCGTTCTCGGTCATGTCCCGGATTCTACGCCGAAGGCAGCGGGGAGGACGGCGGCGTGGAGGGACTCGCCTGTTTCCGAGCGGACTCAGCGGCCGGCTGGAGCGGTTAGAATCGGCTATGGAATTCGAACACACCGGCTTTCCTTCGGCTACGGCCACCCTCGGCGCGATCGCACCGGCCGTCGAGCGGCGCCTCGCCGCGATGGCCGAAGGGGGGGTTATCCGTCGCATCTGGGAGCGTGACCACACGGTCTGGAAGCCGGACCCCACGGAGATCGCGAACCGGCTGGATTGGCTGACGGTGGCCGAGCGAATGATGGGCGAAGTACCCGGTCTGAGGGCGTTCAGACGCGAGGTGATCGCCGACGGCATGAAATGGGTCGTGCTCCTCGGGATGGGCGGCTCGAGCCTGGCGCCGGAGGTGATGCGGGCGACGCTCGGGAGGGCCGAGGACGGGCCAGAGCTGATCGTCCTCGACAGCACGGATCCAGTGCAGATCGGCCAGGTGGAAGCGCGGATCGACCCTGACCACACGCTGTTCATCGTGGCGAGCAAGTCGGGCGGGACGATCGAGACGCGGAGCCACTTCGACTACTTCTGGGAGAAGCTCCCGAACGGCCTCCACTACGCGGTGATCACGGACCCGGGATCGGCGCTCGAACAGCTCGGGCGGGAGCGAAAGGTGCGCCGGACCTTTCTGAACCCGGCCGGGATCGGCGGACGCTATTCGGCGCTATCGCTCTTTGGGCTCGTCCCGGCGGCGCTCATCGGGGCGAACATCGAGGAGCTGTTGGCGCGTGCCATCGAGATGATGCGCGCCTGCCAACAGAGCGTGCCAGCGGAGAACAGCGGGGCCTGGCTCGGCGCGGTGATGGCGGAAGCGGCGCTCACCGGGCGGGACAAGGTGACCTTCGCGATGGCGCCGGAACTGGAAGCGTTCGGCTACTGGGTAGAGCAGCTGATCGCCGAATCGACGGGCAAGGAGGGACGAGGCATCGTGCCTGTTGAAGGCGAACCGCTGGGCGTTCCCGAGGTGTACGGCAACGACCGGCTCTTCGTCGCGATCGGTGAGGCGGCGGGCCTCGATGCGCTGGCGGCGGCGGGGCACCCGGTGGTCCGGATTCCGTACCGGGACGGGTACCAGCTTGGAGCGGAGTTCTTCCGCTGGGAGTTCGCGACCGTGATCGCCGGCCATATCCTCGGAATCAACCCGTTCGACCAGCCGAACGTGCAGGAAGCGAAGGACGCGACGGCGGCGATCCTGGCGGGCAAGGAGGAGGACGACGCCTCAATGACCGCCGCCGAAGCGCTGGCCACGGTGGTGCCGGGCGACTACATCGCGATCACCGCCTACCTGCCGCGCGAGGCCGAGACGGTGCGGGCGCTGGCGGCGGTGCGGGTAGCGCTGCGAGATCGGTACGGGGTGGCCACCACAGTCGGCTTCGGGCCTCGCTTCCTTCACAGCACCGGCCAGCTCCACAAGGGTGGACCGAACACCGGCGTTTTCCTTCAGCTGGTGAGCACGGACGGCGCGGACCTCGCAATCCCCGGGCAGCCGTTCAGCTTCGGGGAACTGAAGGCTGCCCAGGCGCTTGGCGACCTCGCTTCGCTGAAGGCGCATGGACGGCGGGTGTGGCGGGGAACACTGGAGGAGCTGCGAGAGGTGACCGGCCTGGCCTGAGGCGGGGCGAAGAGACGCCCTTCACCGCCTGAGCGGTGGGCCTGCACGCCAACCGGGCGGGCGGTCATCGCTCGGTTCCCTCGGCCGGGCCAACCGCCGTCGAGGAGCCGGGATCTGTCAGGACCGCTTGATCTTGAAGTTGTCCCAGGTGACGGTCTTCGTTGGTTCGAAGCGGACCCAGCGCCAGTGACGGCCACGGGCGGTGGCGTTGTTGCGAACGGGTTCGGCCGATTCACCGTGGCCACCGGCGTATTTACCGCCCATCTGCAGGCGCACCGCCTCCATATCCGGGTCCGCGTTCTCGGCATCGGCGTCTTCGAGGACGACGGCGCGGCCCTGGAACATGGCGCCCTGGAGCTCGGGAAAGCGCTCGTTGCGATCGACGAGGACGGTACAGGCGGGGCCGCGGCGGAGGTTCACGACCTTCTGGCCACGGCAGTAGAAGTAGATGTTGCCGCCACCCCAGCCGAACCAGAGCGGGGTGAGGTTGATCCGTTCGCCGGGCCCGATGGTGGCGACGCGCATGTTCCAACTGGTCAGCATCAGCTCATCGAGCTGCTCGGGCGTGAGTGAGAGTTCGCGTGGAATGGGCATATGAACAACCTCGAAATGAAGGTGGCGAGATGATACAGTCTGGCGTGGGAACCGCGCGGGCGTGGTTCAATGGTAGAACGCGACCTTCCCTAGGTTGAGACGAGGGTTCGATTCCCTTCGCCCGCTCCAAAGCCCCTCCCGGAGGAAAACCGATGCGCGGCAAAAGTCGTACGCTTGCCCCCGTGAACACCCTCTCCCTCCGCGAAG
>JANMTH010000585.1:0-6235 GCA_031390305.1 Thermoflexaceae bacterium | reverse complement strand
TCGCGCCAGTAGTAGCCCTTCTCGGATTCACCGCTGGCGGCGGTCGCCGGACGGTCGCGGCGGAGGAACGCCGAGACGAAGCCTCCCAGGAAGACAACGACGCCGCCGAAGGCCGCCCAGATGAGTGGCGCCCAGAAGGTGGAGAGAATGAGCCCGCCGATCACCGTCCCCGCGCCACCCAGGAGGAGCTTCGTCGGATCGACCCGTTTGAGGAAGGGCCGGCCGCCGGGCGAACGGCGCGGTGGCTTTACGGACCTACGTTTTTCGCGCTGCGCGAGGATAGAGATCGGCTTCCGCTCCTGCCCTTCGGGCAGGTCGTCCAGCTTGGCGAGGATCTCCTCGATCTCCCGTTCGACGCGATCAACCACTATGTCTTGTACGGTAGGCGATCCCGAGGGGTTCGTCGATGGCTTTCGCCCCCGGCGACCGCTTCTTTACGCGAGCCAGGGTAAGAGCGTCTCCGGGCCGGCCGTTCGGCCATAGCCACCCCGGCCCCTACTATCCCCCGCCATGACCTACGTGATCACCGAACCGTGTATCGACCTGAAGGACGGCGCCTGCCTCGACGTCTGCCCGGTCGATTGCATCGCGACGAGCGACGATTCGCCGCGGTACTACATCGATGGCGCCCGCTGCATCGATTGCCGCGCGTGCGAACTGGTCTGTCCCGTTGAGGCGATCTTCTCGATCTACGACCTGCCCGAAAAGTGGTCCGGTTTCACCGCCCTCAATGCCGCCTTCTTCAAGCGCTGAGCAGGGTTCCGGCTTCTGCCGCCGGGCGGCGACACACGAAGAGGAGGTGCAGGCTGTTCGTCTGCACCTCCTCCTTGTTCCACCCGTTCCGTTAGCTGGTACGGCTGCGCGAGAGGGTAGGCCAAACCGCGGCGCCCAGCCCGAGCATCGCGAGGATGGCGCCGAGGACGACCATCGCAGACATCCCGCGATCAAGGTCGGCGATGCCGGAGCCGGTGTGCGGCGCGGCCGGAGCTGCCGGGGCCGCCGCGTCCACGAGAGGGAGAACCTGCAGCGTGTTGTTGCCAGCCAGCCCGACGGCGACGACGGTGTAAACCGTTCGTGCCGTCAGCGCGAGTCCCGTAACGCTCTTCGCCGTGGCGCCACTGCTCGCGACCTTCACGTCGAGGTTGTACGTTCCCGCTGGAACGGGGGTGTACGCGCCCACGCCTTTGAACGCGACGTTCGCGAAGAGCTTCGTCGCGGATCCCGCGACCACAACGTCCACGGCCGGGGCATCTGGCGAAGCGTGGATGAGTCGGACGTGCGCGTTGCCCGCGGCGGGCGTTGCGTTGTTGTCTTCCAGCGGAAGAAGCGCGAGGGTGCTCTTCGCCAGTTCGCCCACGGCCAGGACGGTGTAGTCCTTGCCCTTTGCGACGTTCAGCGTCGCTTCAAGCGCCGGTGTGCCAGTGCCGGCCGAGGGCGAAACAAACACCTTCACGTTGCGCGCCCCAGCGGGCAGCGAGACGTAGCCGGTGTCCTTCGGGAAGGCCAGCGCCGTAACCGCCTTCTGACCATCGACGAAGATGTCGACGGCTGGAGCGTCCGGCGAGGCATGCATGACGCGAACACGGCCGGTATCGGCCGATTGAGCCCTCACGCCGTTCGGGATCGCGACGATCGCGATCAGAACGGCGGCGACCATGGCCACCATGGACCACCGGGCCGAACGAGCCTTGGGAGACGAGTAAGCCTTAACCATTGGGTACCTCCGAAAAGTTTGCACGTTCCGCGGTTCACACGAACCTTGGACGAACTCTGGACGAAGCATAGGAGAGTCCCTCACACTGGACAAGAGTTGGACAAAGAACCCCTTAACCTTGAAGATGGTCTTCATGGCCCAACCACTCATGCGCATCGGCGAATTAGCCGCTCGCAGTCACGTATCGGCGGACCTTCTCCGGGCGTGGGAGAGGCGCTACCACATCCCCGCGCCGCAACGCACGGGGGGTGGCTTCCGCCTCTATACAGCCGAGGACCTGGCGCGCGTGATCGCCATGCGAGATCTCGTGCGGGCGGGCGTCCCCGCGAGCGAGGCGGCCCGGCGCGTGATTGAGGACGCGACCGAGCCGACGCCTCCGCCCGCGGACACCGGTCTCGGTGAGCTCCGGCTAGCGCTTGCCGAGAACCTTCGGAGTCTCGACGACAGCGCTGCCCAGAAGACGCTCGATGCGCTCCTTTCGACCTACGCCGTCGAGACCATCGTCACCAACGTCCTACTGCCGGTGCTCCGTGATCTGGGAGCCGACTGGGCGGAAGGCGGGGCCTCGATCGCGCAGGAGCACTTCGCCGTCAACGTCCTCCGGGGGAGAGTATTGTCCCTTGCTCGCGCATGGGACGACGGGGCGGGCCCGCGAGCGCTCCTCGCCTGTCCTCCGGGGGAGTTCCACGACGTATCGCTCGCCATGTTCGGCGTGCTCATGCGGCGCAAGGGCTGGCGGGTTACCTTCCTGGGCGCCGATACCCCGATGGCGACGTTGGCGTCGGCCGTAGCGGCGGTCATCCCGGACCTGGTTGTGCTGTTCTCACCGATAGCCGGACGATTCGAAGAGATGGAAGATGAGCTTCGGGCCCTTCGGCAGTTGGCTCCCGTCGCACTCTGCGGTGCTGCAGCCACGGCTGAGAGCGCCCTCCGAACGGGCTGCCGCAACCTTGATGGAGACCCGGCGGCCGTCGCCACGCTGCTCTCGGCGGAAGCCCGGCCCTTCTGGGGTTGGCAGCCCGGCGCGCCACGACCCACTCGCTGAGACGAGTCGGCGGCCAATCGGAGCTACCCCGCGAAGACATCTTCCAACGGCGTTATCCGAACCCGCTCCGCGCTCAGGCCGAGGGCGATCGCGCCGATCTCCTGATCCTCCGCGATGACCCAATCCGCCTTCGGCGATTCGTACTCGATCGCCGTGTGCGCGCCCGAGAGCAGCTCCGAGCGGAGCGCTTCCGCGTCTTTCGTGATCATCACGACGCTCAGGTTCTGGGCCGAGAGATGGCGGCGGAGGGCCGCGTTCACCTGGTCCACCGTGAGATCGCGGAGCGCCGCCTGCGTCGTCTGGACGAAGTCGCCCGTGCCGCTGAAGACGGCGTCGAGCGCCGCCCCGAGCTGCTGGTCCTGCGTCTTCGTCATCACGTAGACGTTCTTCGAGAGGTATTCGCGGGTGGTCTCGAACTCTTCTGGCGAAAGCCCCCGATCGAGAAGCCCGCCCAGTTCGTGGAGGGCCGCCTTCAGCGCGAAGACCGCATGCTGGGGCGCCACTGGCCGAATCCAGATCTCGAAGAGCTGGGCGCGGCGCCAGCGGTTGGGGTCAGGGAAGAACTGAGACATCCCGCCCGGAAAGGCTTCGGTGTAGGCATAGTTGCCGTAGTTGAGGCCGCGCACTTCGCGAAGGCGCTGAAAGAGACGGCCGTTCGAGGCGCGATGTTCGCCCAGCCAGGCACGGCCCAGCCAGAGGGCCGCGAAATCGGGATGGGCGCGCGGTACGTCGATCGGGTGGCCGAAGGAGATCGCCGTGGACCGCGTCTCCTTCTGGACGATCTCGACCTCGATTCCGGCCGGGCGGCGGCCCCTCACCGGCTCCTCGCGTGCCACCTGACCGCCGGGGAGGCGCCCGAGTTCGCGGAGCAGACGGTGCTCTATCTCCGCCGGAATATCGCCCGTTACGCCCGCCAGCAGCCGCTCGCGCGTGAAGTGGCCGGCCGCGAAGGCCCTCACGTCATCGAGGCTGGTCGCGCCGATTCCGGCGACCGTCCCCAGTGACGTATGGCCGTACGGCGTCCCGGCGAAGATGTTGACCTGGAGCCGTTCCTTGCCCAGCTCCTCTTCGTTACTCGCGCGGAGATCCTGCACCAGTTCGTTGAGCTGGGTCTCTTTCAGGCGGGCGAAGTCGTCTTCGCGGAACGCGGGATTCAGGAGCTGAGGCAGCACCGTGTCCAGGAAGCGGCTCGCCGTGTCGCGGTGGGCGACTCCAGTGAACGCCGTCAGCTCTCGATCGACCTGGGCACTGAAGGTCGCGCTGAGGGGGAAGAGCGCGCGGTTGATCTCGTCGATCCGGAGCCGCTCGCTGCCTCCTTCTGCGATCATCGCCGCCGCGAGCGCGGCCAGGCCTTCGCGCCCGGGCGGGTCGAACGCCGAGCCCGCGCGGAAGACAAGCTTGAAGCGCAGCAACGGCGAGGGGCTCTCCACTCGCACCACGTTGATCCGTGGCGAAGCGTCGATCGCGTTCTCCGCGGCCGCGATCGAGGGCAGATTGAGCACGCCCGCCGGGAGCGGCTCGCGCGAGAGCGTCGTCACCACGATTCGCTCGTCGGTCAGGAACGTGCGCGCGGCCCGGTGGAGGTCGGCCGGCGTCAGGGAGGCGTAGACGCGAAAGAGATCGTTGATCGTCGTGTACGAACGCTCATAGCGGACGAACCGGGCGAGGGTCGCGGCGATCGACTCCGAGTTGTCGAGCGTGCGGGCGAAGCCGTAGCGCATGTTGGATTTCGCCTCCTCCAGCCGCTCGCCTGTCACGGGGGCTCGCCGCGCCGCGCCGACCGCCGCGAGAACGGCGTCCCGAACGGTCGTCGCGTCGTCACCGCTCTTCAGCCGGGCGAAGACCGTAAACAGCGAAGGGTCCTGCGTGCTCCCGCCATGGGCGAACAGCTGGTCGACGAGTTGCCGCCGTTCGACGAGGTCCTGGTGGATCTCGGAGGTCTCGCCGAAGAAGAGGTCCAGAAGCGTATCGAGAGCGGCGTAGTCCCGCTCCACCGTTGACAATCCGGGGCCCTGGAAGCCGACGGTGACCCACGGGAGCGTCTCCGCCGGCCACGCCACATGCGCGGTCACAGGGGAGGAGCGTGGCGGCTCGGCGGGGATGGACACGGGCTCTTCGCTGCCCGCTTCCCACGCTCCCCAGTAGCGCTCGATGAGCGCGAGCGCCGCTTCCGGCTCGACATCGCCGGCGACGATGATGGCGGTGTGTTCGGGCCGGTACCAGCGCCGGAAGAAGGTGCGGGAGTACTCGAACTGTTCGGGCATCGCCTCGATATCGGCGAGGAAGCCCATGGTCGTGTGCTTGTAGGTGTGGGTCGTGAAGGCGTGGTCGCGCTGCACTTCGAGCAGCTTATGCAGCGGGTCGGAGGCGCTCTTGTTGTACTCACCGAGGATCGCCCTGGCCTCGGTCCGGAAGTCGGCCTCGGAGTACTCCAGGTTCATGAAGCGGTCCGCTTCGAGGTCGAGGATCGTCTCCAGGTCCTCACGCGCGAAGGTGGCGTGGTAGTTCGTGTAGTCGTCCGTGGTGTAGGCGTTCTGGCGGGCGCCGGCGCGCGTCACGATCTCCTGGTAGCGATCGGCCGGGAAGCGATTCGTGCCGCGGAACATCATATGTTCGAAGAAGTGGGCGAAGCCCGATTTTCCCGGCTCCACCTCGTTCCTCGATCCCGTCTGCACCGGGATCTGGAGCGAGATCAGATGCGGAAAGCCGGTCGGCACGATGATCACGCGGAGCCCGTTCGCCAGCGTCGTCTGAAGGGCACGGAAAGGCATGACGTCGGAGACGTCCGGTTCGATGATGGCCATGGACGCAAGTCTACGGGCCTGCCCATCGCGCGCCAGCGGGAAGTTCGGGGCCTGTGTGAGCGGCGTCACGCCCGAGGCTTCCATGTGTGAGACGGCGTACAATCGCGGCTATGAAGATCGGCGCATCGCTCACCAGTGCCCACCAGACGCCCGATCCGCGGGAAGCCGCCCGTTGGATGATCGAGCGGGCGGCGGCCGCCCGGGCGGCGGATCTCGACTCCCTGTTCGTCGGCGACCACCATGCCACACCCGGGGCCTACTACCAGAACGTACCGATGATCGCCCGGCTCCTCGCCGAATGGGGCGACCGGCCGGCCGGCTGCCTCTTCCTCCTCCCGCTCTGGAACCCGGTGATCGTGGCCGAGCAGGTGGCGACTCTCGCCAGCCTCCACAATGGCCCGTTCATCATGCAGTGCGCACTCGGTTCGGGCCGCCCGCAGTTCCACGCCCTGGGCGTGAACATCAACCACAGGCCGTCGCTCTTCGAAGAGGGCCTCGCGATCATTCGGCGGCTCTGGGCCGGCGCGACGGTGAGCGGGACGGAGCGCTACAACATCCACGGCGCCTCAATGGGGTTGTTGCCGCCCGAGCCCGTCGCTGTCTGGATCGGCGGCAGCGTCGAAGCCTCGGTCGATCGCGACCACCCCCGGTTCGCGGCCGTGTGCCAGGCAG
>JANMTH010000584.1:0-1650 GCA_031390305.1 Thermoflexaceae bacterium | reverse complement strand
GATCTCCCGTTCCGCGTCGTCCGCCAGGTTCTCGTGCGTGAGGGTGAGCCGGATTATCTGGCCGTAGGATTCGAGCGCGAACGTCACCTGGGTCGCTTCCTCGTTGGCGTCGTTCGGGTCGGCCCACGTGGTCACGAGACGTGAGGGCCGATCGCTCACCAGGACGGTGCCGATGACGTCGGCGATCCGGGAACCGTCGGTCCGTTGGTGCTCCCAACTGGAGCCGACGCGCCAATCCGAGACGTTGGCGTGCCCCCAATAGTCAGCGGTCAGGGCGGCGTCGGTCAGGGCATGCCAGTCCTTCTCTGGCGTGCTCTCGATGTAGGTCACATATGTAAACGCCGGCCGGCCGGTCATGGTTTACTCCGCGTGTTGCCCCGAACGGGAGACCTTTGCGGTCTTCATCGTCTCAGCTGGGGGCGCTGTCTTTCTTGCTATTGGCTGCCGCCCGCCGCTGGCGCCGCCTGCAGTTCGCCCTGGCGCCGACGGGCGACCGCTACGTCTTCGCCGACCATCTCCTGCTCGCGCTTGGATTGCTCTTCCTGGTAGGTCATCTTGTAGAGATTCGCGTAGATCCCGTCCGCGGCCAGCAACTCGTCGTGGCTGCCGATCTCGGCGATCTGGCCCTTATCGAGCACCACGATTCTGGTCGCCTCGCGGATCGTTGAGAGACGGTGGGCGATCACGAACGAGGTCCGGTCCTTCAACAGCTCCCGCAACGCCCGCTGGATGATGACCTCCGTCTGCGTATCCACGTAGGCCGTCGCTTCATCGAGGACGAGGATGCGTGGCCGGGCGAGGATGGCCCGGGCGAAGCTGATAAGCTGCCGCTGGCCGACCGAGAGGTTCTGGCCGCGCTGTTGGAGGACGGTATCGTACCCGTTCTCGAGGCGGCTGATGAAGTCGTGCGCGCCGACCGCCCTGGCCGCTTCTTCGACGGAATCCTGGCTCTCCTCTGGCCGGCCGTAGGCGATGTTTTCGCGAACCGTGCCACTGAAGAGGTACGGATTCTGGAGCACGACGCCCATATGGCGCGTGAGCGAGCGCCGCTTGATGTCGCGGATGTCGTGGCCGTCGATGCGGATGGCGCCGCCCGTCACTTCGTAGCCCCGGCTCACCAGCGAGGTGATCGTCGTCTTGCCCGCACCGGTGTGGCCGACGAAGGCGATCGTCTCGCCTGGCTGGACGTGGAGGTTGATACCCCGGAGGATCGGGATCCCTTCGATGTAGTGGAAGTCGACGTTATCGAAATCGATGCGGCCGGCGACGCTTTCAAGTTCGACGGCGTCCGGCTTGTCCGTGATCCGCGGTTTGGTGTCGAGCACTTCGAAGATCCGCTCCCCGCCCGCCATCGCCCGTTGCACCATGGTGTACTGGAGGACCAGGTCACGAATCGGATCGAAGAACCGGCCAACGTAGAGGGTGAAGGAGGTGAGGACGAGGAAGAGGTTGGCGACATCGACGGAGCCGGAGTTCAGCGCCCGTAGGCCGCCGATGATGATCACGGCGGCCGTCGCGATCGCGACGGCGAGTTCGATCACGGGCATGATCGCCGCGCTCAGCATGCCCGCCCAGATGTTCGCGTTCCGGTTGTCCTGGTTCAGAGCGTCGAAGCGTTTGAGGTTCTCGCCCTCGCGGGACATCGATTGC
>JANMTH010000562.1:0-1515 GCA_031390305.1 Thermoflexaceae bacterium | reverse complement strand
TGATGGCTCGAGTGCGGCCGACGGGTGTTATAGAAGTTGATGTAGCGGCCGATGCCTTCGCGGGCCGCGCTCACGGTTTCGTAGGCGTGCAGGTACACCTCCTCGTACTTGATCGAGCGCCAGACTCGCTCGATGAACACGTTGTCGCGCCAGCATCCCTTGCCGTCCATCGAGATGCGGATGCCGTGCCCGTGGAGCAATCCGGTGAACTCGCTGCTCGTGAACTGACTGCCCTGGTCGGTGTTGAAGATCTCCGGCTGGCCGTAGCGCGCGAGTGCCTCCTCGACCGCGTCCACGCAGAAACTCGAATCCAGCGTGATCGAGACGCGCCAGCTGAGCACCCGCCGGGACGCCCAGTCCATGACGGCGGCGAGGTAGACGAAGCCGCGCGCCATCGGGATGTAGGTGATATCCATCGCCCAGACGTGGTCGCCGAGATCGAGGCCAAGGGTTATCGTAGACATGGGTCGACTCCTGGGCTTGGGGCGTCACGCCCGTGAAGGATCTGGGGATTCGCCAGAATACCCCGCCGCTCAGGGGTTGGCCTTCTCATCTCAATCTGTCGGGGTCCTGAACGCGGCCCCCGCAGCAGAAGCGCGATGCGTTATACCGCACGGTTTCCCGCCGGGCTTGCTATCATACGTACGATAGTATACATTCATCCGTACGCTTCCTCCTGGACACCACCATGGCCACCCCGTCTTCCCCTCGCTCCCGCCGCCCGACCCGCAAGGGCAAGGTGCGGAAGGAGTTCTGGCTCGATCCCAAGGCCCTACGACGGGCCCAGACCCTCCTCGGGACGGACACGGAACGCGAAACGGTTGAGCTCGCCCTGGATCTTGTCGCCTTCCGGGATGAGCTCCTGGCGGGTACGAAGGCGCTGGCGGGCGTGCAGTTCGAGCGCGGTGCGTAGGTGCGGAAGTACGTTTTGGATTCCAATTGCTACATCGATGCGGCGGCGGAGCCGGTCAGCCTCGCCGCCCTGCAGCGCTTCACGGCGTGGGCCGCGCCGGGATTGTATCTCAGTAGTGTCGTCGCCGCGGAGTTGCGCGCCGGCGTGCGGTCCGAGAAGGACCGAGAGGCACTGGAGTCCCTCGTTGTGGGACCTTTCGTCCGCCGTGGCCGCGTGTTGACACCCAGCAACACGGCGTGGGATGCCCTCGGCTTGGCACTGGCCGCGCTGCGCAGGACGGACGGGCTCCAGCTTCGTCAAGTGAGTCGGAGCTTCGCACTCGACATCCTCTTGGCGTACTCGTGTCGAGCGAATGGCGCTACACTCGTCACGCAGAACACCCGCGGCATGGTGCGCATCGGAAAGGTGTTTGCGTTTGCGCATGTCACGCCGTACCCCGAGCAGCGATGATCGCCCACGGCGGTGCGGTATAACCCGCGCTTGCAGCAGCCGAGCCCCTAAACGCTTCGGCCGCCGCCGGTTATGTTTATTCGCCTGGTTGGCGGCGGCCTCAGCAGGCCCCCGCAGCAGAAGCGCAGTGCGTTAGGTAGCCCCACGCAGAG
>JANMTH010000550.1:0-8374 GCA_031390305.1 Thermoflexaceae bacterium | reverse complement strand
GTTCGCGAAGCTGACGGTCACGATCTACCTCGCGGCGTGGCTGGTGAGCAATGGCGCAAGTCTCCGCTCGTTCGAGGGCGGGCTGATTCCGTTCATGGTCATCATTGGCTTTGTGGGCGCTCTGATCATGGCCCAGCCGAGCCTCGGCACCACCCTCATCATCCTTGCCCTGACTGTCACGATGTTCTACGTGGCGGGCGCGTCTCTCCTCCAGATGTTCGCCCTGGGCACGGCCGGATTGCTGGCCATCGCCTTTCTCGCCACCTTCGAAGGCTACCGCGTCGAGCGGCTGACGACGTTCCTGAACCCCGGGGCCGACCCCGCGGGCAACGGCTTCCAGACGCTCCAGGCGCTCGTCGCGCTGGGCAACGGCGGCGTCCAGGGGCTTGGCCTGGGCGCCAGCCGGGGGAAGTTCTTCTACATCCCGGAAAGCCACACCGACGGCGTCTTCGCGATCATCGGCGAGGAGCTCGGGATCATCGCGGCGGCCGCCGTGCTCCTGCTCTTCATGACGCTGATGGTCCGGGGATACCAGATTGCGCGCCGCTGTCCGGACGAATTCGGGACCCTCGTAGCGACGGGAATCACGACGTGGATCACGGTCCAGGCGCTGCTGAACATCGGCGGGATCACCAGCCTCCTGCCCCTGACCGGCGTACCGCTCCCGTTCCTGAGCTACGGCGGAAGCGCCCTGGCGGCCGAAATGCTGGGGATGGGCGTACTCATCAACATCTCCCGGTACACCCGCGCCGAACGCTCACCAGCGAACCGCCAACAGCCCGGCGCGATCGTCCGGAGGAGGCGACAACCATGAGGCTCGCACTCACCGCTGGCGGCACCGGGGGCCACATCTTCCCCGCGCTCTCCGTCCTTCAGGCGTTGCGGCGGCGTCCCGGCGCGGTCAGCGAAGTCTGCTTCTTCGGCCCGGAGGACCGCGGCGAACGAACGATGGTCGAGAGCCACGGGATGCGCTTCGTGAGCGTGCCTTCGGGCCAGGTGCGAGGACGGGGGCCGTTGGCCCTCGGCCGCAGCATCGTCCGGCTGGCCTGGGGGACGCTGGTCGCGCTCCGCCGGCTCCGGGCCTTCCGGCCAGACGCCGTCTTTAGCACGGGGGGCTACGGCAGCTTCCCGGCGAGCCTGGCGGCACGGCTGTTGCGCAAGCCGCTGATCGTCTACCTGCCGGATGTCCGCCCGGGTTGGGCGGTGAAGGCCGAGATGCGCCTGGCGACCCGGATGGCGACGACCGCCGAGGCGGCGCTCTCGTTCCTCCCGCGGGAGAAAACGACCGTGACAGGCTACCCGGTGCGGGAGGAGTTCTTCACCCTCGATCGCGCCGCCGCGCGGAACGTCCTCGGGATCGCGCCAGAAGCTCGTGTTCTCCTAATCGCCGGTGCGAGCCAGGGCGCTTCGGCGATCAACGGGGCCATCTTCGAAGGCCTCGGCCGCCTGGCGCCGTTCCTCCACATCCTCCACGTCACCGGCAAGGTTGACCTCGCGCTCGCGGAGAGCCACCGCCTCGGGTTGGGCGGCGAAGCGGCGGCGCGCTACAAGCCCTCCGCCTTCCGCGCCGATCTGCCGGCCGCGATGCTGGCGGCGGACCTCGCGGTGATGCGGGCCGGCGCCAGCACGCTCGGCGAACTGACGGCGGCCGGGCTCCCCGCAATCCTCGTGCCCGGCACATTCGCCGGGGGGCACCAGCGCGACAACGCCAACTGGCTCGCCCAGCGCGGTGCGGCCACCGTCCTCGAAGAATCGCTCATCGGCCAGCTCCCAGACCTCATCCTTTCGCTGATGAACGACGAGCCACGGCTGGCCGCGATGGGCGAGGCCGCCCGTTCGCTCGCCCGGCCGGGGGCCGCCGAGGCGATCGCCGACCTCATCATGGAGGCGGCCCGATGATCGAACTTCGCGGCCCCATCCACCTCGTTGGCATGGGCGGCATGCACATGTCGGCCATCGCACAGCTCCTCCTCGAACGTGGGATCGCCGTCAGCGGCAGCGACCTCCGCCGTTCGTCCTTCACCGACCGCCTGGAGGCGATGGGCGCGCGCTTCGCGGAAGGCCATGCCGCCGCGAACGTCGGCGAGGCCGTCCTCGTCGTCACCACGGCGGCGGCGGCGGACGACAACCCCGAGCTGATAGAGGCTCGCGGCCGTGAGATCCCCGTCATCCTTCGGGCGGAGATGGTCGCCCGCCTGATGGAGGGCAAACGCGTGGTCGCGGTCGCGGGCGCGCATGGCAAAACGACGACATCGAGCCTTATCGCCTTCATCCTCAGCGAAGCAGGGCGCCAGCCGATGTACCTGCTCGGCGGAGAGAGCCTCGACCTCGGCGGCCACGCCGCCTGGGGCGATGGCGAGCTCTGCGTCGTCGAAGCCGACGAGTACAAGCGTGCCTTCCACGAGTACACGCCGGAGATCGCCGTGATCACGAACGTGGAAGCGGACCACCTCGACTACTACGGGACGGAGGCGGCCTACCACGAAGCTTTCGTGGAATTCGCGCTCAAGGTGAAGCCCGGTGGCCGCCTGTTGACCTGCTGGGACGACGCCGGTGCTCGCGCCGTCAGCGAAACGGTCGAAGACGCCCCGGTCCAGGCGGAGAGCTACGGGATCGAAGGGGCACGGTTCTGGAAGGGCGCCGACATCGTCCGCGACGACACGGGCGTCTCGTTCACCTTCCTCATGGCCGGCGCTCCCCTCGGCACACTCCACGCGAGCGTGCCGGGCGACCACATCGTCCGCAACACCGTCGCGGCTGCGGGAGTCTGTCTCGGACTCGGTGTGGACTTCGAGACGATCCACGACGCCGTCTCCCGCTTCCGGGGCGCGAGGCGGAGGTTCGAGGAGGTGGGCGAGGCCGGCGGCGTGATCGTGATGGATGACTATGCCCACCACCCCACGGAAGTCCGGGCGACGGTCGCGGCGGCCCGCGCGCGCTTCCCCGGGCGGCGCCTGATCGCCGTCTACCAGCCCCACACCTACAGCCGAATCTCCTACCTCTGGGACGACTGGATCGGCTGCTGGGAAGGGCTGGACGAGTTGATCGTCCTCGAAACCTACGCCGCCCGCGAAGCGCCGGTCGCCGGGCGCGGAGCAGCGGACCTGGCGGCCGCGATCACCAATCCGGCGGCGCACTACGCGAGAGATTTCGACGACGCGGCCGCCCAGGCGGCGCGCCTTGCCCGGCGTGGCGACGTGGTGTTCACCGTCGGCGCCGGTGACGTGGTGGAAGTCGGCCTCCGGGTTCTGGAGGCGCTGCGATGACGGCTATCGAGACGCTGGCGGCCTTCCTCGAGCCCCTGGGCGCGCTGCGCCGGAACGAACCGCTTTCGCGCCATACCACGTTCGGCGTCGGCGGCCCCGCCGATCTCTTCTTCACGGCACGGGATACGGCGGCCCTGAAGGCCGCGGGGAGGGCGGCGCACGATAATGGCATTGCCCTCTTCGTCCTCGGGAGCGGCAGTAACATCCTCGTCGCCGACGCCGGGATCCGCGGGCTCGTGCTCGACAACCGTGCCCGCGAAGAATCCGTCGAGAACGACGGCCTGACCTACCGCCTTGGGAGCGGAACCAGCTTCGCCGGCTTCTCCCGAAAGATGTGCCGCGCCGGGCTTGCCGGGCTGGCCTGGGCGGTCGGTATCCCGGGCACGCTCGGAGGAGCCGTGGTCTACAACGCCGGCGCCTACGGCGGCTGCCTCGGCGACGTCCTCACGCGCGTCCGCCTGGAAGAACCCGGCGAAGGCGACGACTGGGTCGACGCCGCTGACCTTGGCCTCGTCTATCGGGGCAGCGTCTTCACGCGGGGCCAATTCGCTGGAAAGACGGTTCTTGAAGCGGAGGTCCGGCTGAGCCCCGGTGAGGCCCCCGCGCTCCTGGCCGAGGCCGCCTCGTACGATAGCAAGCGGCTGACGGCCCAACCGCGCGGACGGAACGCGGGCTCGATGTTCAAGAACCCACCGGGAAGCCCGGCCTGGAAACTGATCGACGACGTTGGCCTGCGCGGCCAGGCGCGCGGCGATGCGGCCATCAGCGACCGCCACTGCAACTTCTTCGTCAACTACCGCAACGCCCGCGCCAGCGACGTCGCCTGGCTGGTCAACGAAGCCGAAGGCCGCGTTCGCGAACAGTTCGGCATCCAGCTCGAGCGCGAAGTGGCGTTCGTGGGAGCCTGGTCATGACCGCACAACGCGTAGCGGTCCTCCTTGGCGGCCGTTCGGGCGAACACGAGGTGAGCATCGTGAGCGCGCGAAGCGTGATGGCCGCGCTCGACCACGAACGCTGGGAAGCCGTGCCCTTCGGCATCACGCGCGAGGGGAAGTGGCTGACCGTAAGCGAGACAGAGGCCGCGCTGGCCTCTGGCGCCACCCGATTCGCGGCTGGCGGATCGGCCCTTCTCCACGCGAGTACGGTGCTGAAGGAGCTGGCTGCCTGCGCGGCGGCCTTCCCCCTGGTCCACGGGACGTTCGGCGAGGACGGCACGATCCAGGGGTTCCTCGAATTGGCGGGCATGCCATACGCAGGCTGCGGCGTGGCGGCGAGCGCGATCGGGATGGACAAGGCGCTCATGAAAGCGCTCTTCCGTGAGGCCGGCATCCGCCAGGCGCGGTACGCCGTCGTCCGCGTGTGGGAAGCGGGCGAAGGCGCGAGCAACGCCGTCCGTTTCGCCGAAGAGACGATCGGCTACCCCTGCTTCGTCAAGCCGGCGAACGGCGGTTCGAGCGTGGGCGTGAGCCGGGCCGACTCCCGCGAGGACCTGCCGGCGGCATTCCAGGCGGCCTTCGCCTACGACGACAAGGCCGTTGTCGAGCAGGCGATCGACGGCCAGGAGGTGGAGTGCTCCGTCCTCGGCAACGAGGCGCCCGAAGCCAGCGTCGTTGGCGAGATAGCGCCGGACCGCAGCTTCTACGACTACGAAAGCAAGTACTCCCCGGCATCCAAAACGGAGCTGCACATCCCGGCCCGGATAACGGAAGTGGCCGCCGCCGAGGCACGCGAACTCGCGCTCCGGATGTACCGCGTGATGGGCTGCGAAGGGTACGCGCGCATCGACTTCTTCGTGACGCGGGCGGGGGAAGTGTTCGCCAACGAGATCAACACGATTCCCGGATTCACGAGCATCAGCATGTACCCCAAGTTGTGGGAGGCCAGTGGCCTGCCCTACCGGGAGTTGCTGAGCCGAATTCTCGACCTGGCAATCCAGCGCCACCACCGGAGGAGGCCATCATGAGTGCACGGCGAAAAACCCAACCAACCGTGAGCGTGCCCCGAGCGATCATCCGCCGCTCGCACCCGACGGTGGGCGAACGGCCACGGATGATCGTCAAGCGCGACCGGGGCGGCGTCACGCCGCACGGTCCGCACGGGCCATTCTCCGCGATTGGCCGCTGGCTGAAGTCTCTCCTGGGCGTCGTCGCCCTGGTCGGACTGATCGGGGCCACCCTCTGGGTCTGGCGGTCGCCGGCCTTCGAAGTCTCGAAGATCGAGGTCGAGGGCTCCAGCCGTGTCTCCGCCGAGGCGGTGGCGGCGGGGGCCGGGCTGGCGGGCGCCAACATGTTCACGGCCGACCTCGCCCACGCGGAGGAGGACATCTACGCCGCCCTTCCGCTCATTCAATCCGTCACGATCAAACGCGATTGGCCGAAGACGGTCCGCGTCACCGTCGTCGAACGCCAGGCGTGGGGAACCTGGGAACAGGGCGGCGTGAAATACACGATCGACCGCGACGGCGTCGTCCTCGGCGTCGCGTCCGGGCCAGGAGGGGCACCCGCCATCCGCAGCTCTGAACCGGGAAGCCGCCAGCAGGGCGACCGCGTGAACTACCAGGCCGTCGAATCCGCCGCCGAGATCTACGAGAGTCTTCCGGCCGCACTGGGGACCGAAGTCACCGAAGTCGCCTTCGTCGCCGGCAAGGGCGTGCAGGTGACGACGGCGGACGGCCAATCGGCGCTCTTCGGAGACTCCAGCTCCATCGCCTACAAGATCTCCGTCTGGTCCGCACTCGCGAAAGAGGCGCAGGTCCGGGGAATCAACTACACGACCATCGACCTCCGGTTTGGGAACAGGCCGGTGTTGCAGTGAACAGAGGGAGATCATGAAACGACGGGGCACGCTCGCGGCAATCGACGTTGGCAGCACCAAAGTCAGCGTCGTCGTGGCCGATACCACCGGCTATGGCGAAGTGCGAATTCTGGGCGTCGGCGTCGCGCCGGCGGCCGGGCTTTCGCGCGGCGTCATCGACAACATCCCATCCGCTCGGGAAGCGATCGCGGTCGCCGTCGAGAAAGCCGAACAGGCCTGCGGAATGCGGATTCTGAGCGCCGTCGCGGGCATCTCGGGAAGCCACATCCAATCGCAGAACAATCGCGGCATCGTGGCGATTCCGGACCGTTCGCGGCCGATCAGCCAGGACGACCGGGCTCGCGTGTTGGAGGCGGCCAGCCAGCTGAGCATCCCAACGAACCGCCAGGTCATCCACGTCCTCGCGCGGGGGTACTGGATCGAAGGGACCGATCCGGTTTCCGATCCCGTCGGTATGTACGGTGGACGCCTCGACGCGGAGACCCACATCGTGACCGGGGCGAGCTCGGCCATCCAGAACCTGCGGAAGTGCATCGAAGGGGCGGGCGTGAACGTCGATGAGGTGATCCTCGAATCGGTGGCTTCGGCGACCTCCGTACTCACGGAACAGGAGCGGCTGCAGGGCGTCGCCGTCGCCGATATCGGCGGGAGCATCACCTCGCTCGCGGTCTACGACGAAGGGACGATCGCCCACACCGCTTGCCTGCCGATCGCGGGTTCGCATCTGACACACGACCTGGCGCGAATGCTGCGGTGCCCGTGGGAGAGCGCGGAGAGCATCAAGTGCAGCCACGGCGCCGCCCATCCGGGGGCCCGCGGGGAAGCGACGACGGTCGAAATCGACGCCTTCGGGACACAGGCGAGGAAGCCCGTGGAGGTTTCGTATATCTGCGAAATCCTCCAGGCGCGGGCCGAGGAGATCCTCGACATGATCGCGCTTGAGCTGAAACGGACGGGGTACTTCGACCAGGTGGCGGCCGGGATCGTCTTCACTGGTGGCAGCAGCCAGCTCCGTGGCCTCGCCGAACTGGCCGAGACGCGGCTCAACATCCCCGCGCGGGTCGGCCAACCGCGCGGCTACTCGGGGCTGAGCGACATCATCGGGACGCCGGCCTACGCAACCGCTATCGGGCT
This sequence comes from Thermoflexaceae bacterium, assembly GCA_031390305.1. Classification (GTDB taxonomy): domain Bacteria; phylum Chloroflexota; class Dehalococcoidia; order Tepidiformales; family Tepidiformaceae; genus JANMTH01. Next base: position 1,160 of record JANMTH010000550.1, on the reverse strand, counting down.
CGTGGAGCACGCGCTCCTGGGCAGAGACCAGCCCGGCGAGCTCCTCGCCTCCGGGCACGAGTTACCGGCAATGGGCGGGATCTTCCGCCGGCTCGCGGCCATGGGCAGGGCGCTCATGCCCCTATGAACAGAAACGAGGACAACAGGATGAACCTGGACGACTTCACCAACAACGACCGGCATTCAGGACAACGAAAGGATTGGGGCATGACCATTCGAACGGATTCCGAACTCCTCCCGGACATCAAGGTGATAGGCGTAGGCGGTGGCGGCTGCAACGCCGTCAACCGCATGGTCCGGGCGCACATCCCCGGCGTCACCTTCGTCGCCTGTAACAGCGACGCCCAGGCGCTCGCCGTATCCGAAGCCGCGAGCCGGATCCGGATCGGCGAGAAGCTGACCCGCGGCCTCGGCGTCGGCGGCGACCCGTTGCGCGGTGAACGCGCGGCCGATGAGAGCCGCGACGAACTCGTAGAGCTGCTGCGCGGGACGGAGATGGTCTTCATCACGGCCGGCATGGGCGGCGGCACCGGCACCGGCGCGGCGCCCGTCGTCGCCCAGATCGCGAAGGAGTGCGGGGCGCTCACTATCGGCGTCGTGACGAAGCCGTTCGCCTGGGAAGGCTCGCGGCGGGCGCGCCAGGCCGAAGAGGGCATCGCTCGCCTTCGTGAAAAGGTCGATACGCTGATCGTCATCCCGAACGCCCGGCTGACCGAGATCTGCCCGCCCAACTGCACGGTCGAAGAGGCCTTCGAAGTCGCCGACGATGTCCTCCGCCAGGCGATCCAGTCGATCTCGAACATCATCAGCAGCAGTGGCGCCATCAACCTCGACTTCAATGACGTCCGGACGGTGATGAGCGAAGCGGGCCCGGCGCTCCTCTCCGTCGGCAAGGCGACCGGCGAGAACCGCGCCGCCGAAGCGGCCAGGGCGGCGACGAATAGCCCGCTCCTGGACCAATCTATCGAGGGCGCGCACAACGTCCTTTTCAACGTCGCCCACAGCGGCAACCTCCAGCTTCGCGAACTCGACATCGCCGCCCGCGTCATCGCCGAGGTAGTGGACCCGGCGGCGAACATCATCTTCGGCACCGTCGTCGATCCCTCGGTTGGCGATGAACTCCACATGACCGTGATCGCGACGGGCTTCCCGCCGAAGCG
>JANMTH010000386.1:0-3073 GCA_031390305.1 Thermoflexaceae bacterium | reverse complement strand
GGGATCGAGCCGCGCGCTCGTCGCGTGGCGGGCGGTATCGCGCGGAAACCACCGGACGGCGTAGCCTTCTAAGCGCCAGCTCAAAACGAAGAGGCCCTCCAATGGAGGGCCTCTTCGTTCTGTGTCCGCGGCCCCTACCGGGATGCCAGGGCGTTGCGAGGGTTCTGCAACGCCCGTCCGCCCCCCTGTGTGACGCCTGAAACGCCTCTTGGCAGACAATCGACCTACTGGCGCCACTACAAATCTTCCGCGCCGGCAGAGGAGACAACCACCATGGCAACCAACGAAACCAACGACAAGCTGAAGGGCAAGCTCAACCAGGCCGCTGGCGCCGTCCGCGAGAAGACCGGCGATACCGTCGGCAACGAGGAGATGGAGCGCAAGGGCGCGATGCAGCACGCCAAGGGCGATGCCCAGGAGGCCAGCGGCAAGGTCCAGGGCGCCGTCAAGGATGCCGGCAACAAGATGAAGGACGGCGCGGACAAGGCCGCTGACAACGCGAAGGACGCCGTCGGCCGCTAGCCCGGCAAGGGGGCGCGGTTCGCAAGCTCAGGCCAGCCACCTCACACCTCGGAAGCTGGCGGAGTGGCGAACCAACCGAAAGCGCGGCACGTTCAGGGAACGCGCCGCGCTTTTCGGCGTTCCGAAGGGGAAGGCGAACAACGAGAGAACTGGGGGTGCGCGCCGAGGGCGCAGGAGATCTACCACGCCCCGAGAAGCGGCCGCCTACTCGGCGAACAGGGGCAGCGAGAAGCTGAACTCGGCGCCACCGCCCTCGCGCTGGACCGCCGAGATCTGGCCCCCATGCTGGGCCACGATGCGGCGGGAGAGCGCGAGGCCGAGTCCAACACCGCGAAGGTGCTTCACCCTGGCCGACCGGAAGAACGGCGTGAACAGCAGGTCGAACTCTGCATCGGCGACGCCGATACCGCGGTCCCGAACCGTTGTCACACAGTTGCCGTCTCCGCCAGCGCTCAGCTCAATTTCTATCGGCTCTCCCGCCGGGCTGTAGAGGTCGGCGTTGCTCAGAAGCTTGTCAACCAGGTCCTCGAGGGCTCGGGCGTCGCCATGCACCATCATTGCTTCGCCCGTGACGACCTGGACGGTGTGGCCCTGCCTGGCGCCGAACTCCTGGGCCACGGCCCGAACGAGATGGTTGAGCAAAAGCGGCTCAACCTCCGGGGCGGTGCCGCTAGCGGCGTTCGCCAGCGAGAACAACCCGTGGACGACGAGATTCAGCCGGAGCGCTTCGTCGTAGGCGTCCTCTACCGTCTGGCGATGCTCGGCCTCCGTCATCGTGCCAGCGCGGTACTTCAAGAGCGAAGCTGTGCCGAGAAGGACGGTCGCTGGTGTCCGGAGTTCGTGTGAGAGCATCGCGAGGACCTGGTCCTTTGCGGTTACCGCCGCGCGCAGCGTCTCGGCGGCCTCTTTGCCAGCGCGCAGCGCGTCTTCGATCTCGCGCTTGTTGCGGGCGACATCGTCGATGGCGGCGGCCGCGAGCCTGGCCTCGCGCTCACTCCTGGTGCTCTGCGACCGCTGGAGTTGCGAAAGCATCCAATCGACGCGGGAGTCGCCAGAGGCGTTCTGGAGGAATGAAGGCGCTTCGTAGTACGGATTCGGGCAGACATCACCGCCAATGACGGCTGTCGGGTGGGTCCGAAGGCCGGCGCCCACGATAGCCGCGCCGAGGCGGTTGCGGTTGTACTGGCACATGAAGCGCACGGGAAACGGACCGGCTATGAACGTGTTGATCGTGGATTCCCCGTGCTCCACCTGGTCCGCCGGGATGTCCGAGGCGAGTGTCCAGGTCATCTCCACGGCGAAGCGGATACCGCGAAAACCGAGCGCCTCTGCCTCCGCGATCACGGCCTGGGCCTGGGCGGTCTTCCCCAGGGCATCCAGGTCGCCAGGCTGGCGCCACTCCCGCCTGGTCCAGAGCAACAGACTGCCCGTACGCAGGGCGCCCTCCACGTCACTGTCCGCGGACCTCAGCCAGCGGCCCACGTCTTCTACGCTGGAGTCGTCGGCGATGTAGATCACCCGCTCGCCGTTCTCAAGGCCGTGCTGGAGAAACGGCACGACAGCCCGAATCTGCTCTTCGGGGTCGCTCTCGTAGACCAGGCAGACGTGCTCGCCCGCGGGCGTTGAGCGCAGCGCCTGAGCCAGTTCAGATGGATGGTGCGGGCCAGAAGTGCTGGTGAACGGCGGCATCGCCGGATTCTCCGGGGGAAGTGCCAATGAGGGAGGAGAGTTACTATCGTTCGAATCAGATTTAATCATACTCCGGCCGGCGTTCGACCTCGATAGGTTCAGGGCCGAGATGCATTGCAATACCGTTGCAGTTTCGCCGCGCCGGTTCAGCGGCAGGCGATCCCGGCACGCTCGCAGCGGCCGGTGGGGCAGGCTAACCCCACCCCCGCCCGCATTCACAGGCCGCGCGAGTAGCTGCTAAACTACTCACGGTTCGGCCTGGTGAGACAGGCAACAACCCGTGCTCGCAACCTATTCGGCGCCGGCTCGAAGAGAGCGTGCTACCCCGGAGACCTTCGGCCCCGGAGATCGCCTTGGACCTGAAAAGAACGATGCAGCGTCCCTCGACGGGCATACGGACCGCGATCACGTCTTCCGTGATCGTCGTCCTCGTGCTCGTGGCTGTCCTGACACTGGCCTGGCGGAACTACCAGAACCAGAAGGAAGCGGAGTTGGCGACGCTCGCCGATGAAGCCGAGGCCACGGCGGAGACGCTGAAGGCCTACCTCGGCGGGCAGCTGGCCACCCTCAAAGCCATCGCGGCCGCCCCTCCCGTTGAGTCGTCCGACCGCGCCACGATAGATGAGCTCCTCTCAACCGTCCATCCAGAACTGCCCGACTTCCGTTTCATCGGCTGGATCGATCCCCGAGGGTTGCTCCAGATCGTGGCGGGGCCGGTAGCGACCGCGCTGCCGATCGACCTTTCCGACAGGGCCTATATCCAGATGGCCATGGCTGAGCGCCGGGCCGTAGTGAGCGAAGCGCTGATTTCGCGGGTTGACTCAGTGCCCGCGGTTGTTCTCGCCGTACCGGTGATCGGGGC
>JANMTH010000373.1:0-5828 GCA_031390305.1 Thermoflexaceae bacterium | reverse complement strand
ATCTGCTTCAACAACGCCGGCGTCGGTGGCTTCTCGCCCATCCAGGATTACCCCCTGGAGGACTTCCAGCGCGTTCTCGATATCTGCCTCACGGGGACGTTCCTCTGCATCAAGCACGAATCGAAACAGCTCATCGGCGCGGCCCAGGGCGGCTCGATCATCAACATCGCCAGCCTCAACGCGATCCAGGCGACCGAAGGCTTCGCGGCCTACTGCTCGGCGAAGGCCGGCGTCGCCATGCTCACGAAGGTCGCCGCGCTCGAACTCGGCCGCCACAAAATCCGCGTCAACGGTATCGGCCCGGGCCTCATCCATACACCCGCGACCGTCGGCTTCCAGCAGACGCCGGCCGTCTACCAGGGCTTCATCAACAACTCTCCCATGGGCCGCGCGGGCGAACCGGACGACGTCGCCCAGCTCGCCCTCTACCTCGCTGGCGACACGTCGAGCCTGATGACCGGCCAGACGCTCTACATCGATGGCGGCCAAAGCCTGAAAAAGTACCCGGAGCTGTTCGGCGCGCTCGGCGTCGGCGAGTAGCCCAACGGTCCGGCCGCACGAGCCGCGCTGCCTTCGTCGCTTTGAACCTTCGCCTTCGAACCCGCATCCTCAGCCCATCAAAGTGTCAGAGGGTTCCCCATGGCCGCACCGTTAGATGGCATCCGCGTCCTCGAAGTCGCGAACTGGCTGGCGGCCCCCGCCGCCGCGGCCCTCATGGCCGACCTCGGCGCCGACGTGATCAAGGTCGAACCGCCGGCCGGCGACATCTTCCGGGGCTTCGTCCTCCGTTCCATCGGCTACGATTTCGACTTCCCCCACAACTACGCCTTCGAAGTCGATAACCGCGGCAAGCGCTCGATAACGGTAGACCTCGATAAGCCAGGCGGCCCTGAACTCGTGCGCCAGCTTGCCGCGGACTGCGACATCTTCCTCACGAACCTCGTCCAGAAACGGCGCGTTCGCTACGGCCTCACGTACGACGACGTGAAGGCGGTCAACCCAACGGGCGTCTACGCCTCGTTCTCCGGCTACGGCACGCACGGCCCGGATGAGGACCGCCCGGGCTTCGATTTCGCCGCCTTCTGGGCACGTTCCGGAATCATGAACGGGCTCGGCGAACCAGATTCCGCGCCGGCCATGTGCCGCGGCGGCCAGGGCGACCACACGACGGCCCTCAACATCCTTGCCGGCGTGCTCGCCGCCCTGCGCATGCGCGACAAGACCGGCGATGGCCAGCACGTCGAGCTCACCCTCCAGGCCACGGGCATGTACACGATCGCCGGTGACTTCGCGGCGGCCCTCACATCGAAGCAGAACCCAACGCGATTCTCTCGCAAGACGCCGGTCAATCCGATCTGGAACACCTACCGCTGCGCCGACGGCAAGTGGCTCCTGATGGTCATGCCCGTACCGTTCCCCGGCTACTGGCCAAGGTTCTGCGAAGTGATCGAGCGCCCGGAATGGGCCAACGACGAGCGCTGGAACACGGTCGCGACGCTCCGCGCGGCCACACCGATGCTGGTCGCCCAGGTCGATGAGATTATGGCGAGTCGCGACTTCCCAGAATGGGCCCGCCGCTTCGATTCGGCCGACCTCATCTGGGCGCCGGTGGCGACGATGATGGACGTCGTCAACGACCCGCAGGTGCGCGAGATGGGCTGGATCACGCAGATCGACCACCCTACGGCCGGCCTCTTCGAAACCCTGAACACACCCTTCCGCCTCTACGGCACGGATACTGGCGCACGCGGCCCCGCCCCTGCCGCGGGGGAGCATACCTTCGAGGTGCTGACCGAACTCGGCCTCTCGCAGGAGCAACTCGCCACCCTGGCCGAGAACGGCGTCCTGGGGTGAGTTTGAACGCACCGCCCGGATGGGCCGGACATCCCGCGGCTATCCGGCGGCGTTCCGGATCTCCTCCAGCTTTCGCCAGTGGTGGTCCGTCTCGATCCGGCGAACAGTCCCTGAACGCGAACGCATGACCAGCGAGTAGCTCTTCGCTCCGCCAGGTACGTACTCCACGCCCTTCAGGAGGTCACCCGTCGTGACGCCGCTGCAGGCGAACATCACGTCGTCGCTGCGGCAGAGATCGTCGATCCGGAGCACCTTCGTCAGGTCCAATCCACGCTCGGCGGCCAGCCTCCGGTCGTCGTCGTTGCGCGGCCAGAGCCGGCCCTGAAAGTCCCCCTCGATGCACTTCAAGGCGCAGGCGGCGACAACCCCCTCGGGCGAACCGCCGATGCCGATCATCATATCCACGCCCGAGCCAGAGATGCCCGCCGAGACCGCCGCTGGCGCGTCGCCATCGGTGATGAAGCGGATGCGCGCGCCAGCCGCCCGGACCTCGTCCATGATCCCGGTATTGCGGTCGCGATCGAGGATAATGACCGTCACCTCATCGACAGCTATCCCCTTCGCCTTCGCCACCTGTTCGATGTTCCAGGAGATCGGCGCCGCCAGGTCGATCTTGCCGCGCGCCTCGGGGCCGACGGCGATCTTCTCCATGTAAAAGAAGTCGTGGGGGTTATAGAGCGTGCCACGAGGGGCGCAGGCGATGACACTGCACGCGCCCGGCCGGCCCAGCGCCGTCAGCCTCGTGCCCTCCAGCGGATCGACGGCCACATCCACCTGCGGGCCACGGCCGTTGCCGATCCGCTCGCCGTTGAAGAGCATCGGCGCCTCGTCCTTCTCGCCCTCACCGATGACCACGATGCCGTCCATATCGACGGTGTCGAGCATCATCCGCATCGCCGCCACCGCCGCCCCATCGGCGCTGTTCTTGTCGCCGCGGCCCACCCAGCGGGCCGCCGCCAGGGCCGCCGCCTCCGTCGTCCGCACGAGTTCCATCGCAATGTTGCGGTCCGGGACCTGTTCGTTCCTCATTCGTTCACTCCTAACTGGCTTGCCACGGGCTTCAAAGCCTCCGCGACGAAGCGAATGTGTTCATCCAGTTCCACACCAAGGTCCGCGGCGCCCTTCACCAGGTCGTCGCGGCTCACCGCCCGGGCGAAGGCTTTGTCCTTCATCTTCTTCCGCACCGAGGCCGGCTCGACGGCGCTCAGCGACTTCCCGGGCTTCACCAGGGCGCAGGCTGTGACGAATCCGGAGAGTTCGTCACAGGCGAAGATCGCCCGGTCCATGGCCGAGCTGTACGCCTTCCCGAGGAAGGGCGCATGGCAGAGGATCGCGTAGCGAATGTCATCCGGCACGCCGCGAGCGGCCAGGATCTCGGAGCCCTTGAGCGGGTGCAACTCCTCCGTCGGATGGATCTCCCAGTCGAAATCGTGGAGCAGGCCGGTGATTCCCCACTTCTCCTCATCCTCGCCCAACAGGCGGGCATAGGCAGACATCACCGCCTCGACCGCGATTCCGTGGCGGCGCGTGCGGTCCTCCCGCGCGTGTTCGAGGAGGATCTGCCAAGCGTCCTCGCGATGCATCGGCCCTCCCCTCACTCTTCTGGCGGAATCCTACCAGAGGGCGGCGGCTTGCGCCGGGTCGCGCGGTAGCCTGCCCCGCGCCGCACTACCTCCACGCAGGGGTCGTACTTCTGGTAGCGGCTCTGGTAGGATACCCGCTATGACCGTAGTGAAGACCGCCATCTCCGTCCCCGCCGAGCTCTTCTCGCTGTGGGACGCCGCCGCCCTGGAGCTCGGCCGAAGCCGAAGCAGCATCATCGCCGAGGCGCTGGAGCGGTACCTCCGGGCGCGCCGTGAGGACGAACTCCAGCGCAGGTTTGACGAAGCGTTCGCTGATCCCGAGCTTGCTGGCCGGCCGGCCGAGTTGGCCGGCTTCCAGCGCGCCGCCGGATTCTCCCTTGATCGCGAGGATTGGTAGTGCGCCAGGGAGAAGTGCGGTGGGCGACGCTTCCCCCTCCCGCTGGTTCCGGTCCCGCCAATCACCGCCCGGTCATCGTGGTCCAGAACGACAGGGCGAACACAAGTCCGATTCGAACCGTCATCGCCTGCGTCGTGACGTCCCAGCTTCGCCGGGCCGCCGCCCCGGGTAACGTCTTCCTTCCCGGCTCCGAGACCGGCCTTCCGCGCGACAGCGTCGCAAACGTGTCCCAGCTCTTCACCTTCGATAGGGACCAGCTCGGCGAAGCCGTCGGGACCGTGTCGAGCCGCTCCCTGCGGGAGATCCTGGGCGGCATACAGCTCTTCCTCGAGCCGGTCGCCACCCGCTAACGCGGCTCCAACCTGGCTTCCCGGCCATCCGAGTGAACGGGCTCCCCCTCGCCCACCAAGGCCGGAGGCTACCATGGCTTGCCGCCGGGTGAGGGATCAAACAGGCCGTAGGATCTGGACACTACGGCGACTTTGGACACGGTCGCCCGTTCTCCCCTCGCCCAGCGCACTGGGAGAGCAGAATCCCTACCCGGGGGTGATGCTCCTATGTTCAACCGGGAGGTTGAACGAGGAGCGTGGTTGGCTTGGACGAGTGGAAGAGGGCGTGGTAGATCCGCCTGGCGAGGAAGCGTTTGAGGCAGCGAAACGCCTCGCGGTGGGTAAGTCCTTCCTGCTGACGACGGGTCATGTAGGCTTTTGCTGGTCCGTAGGATCGGCATTGGGTCATCGCGGCACGATAGATGACGGCGTTCAGTTTGCGGTTGCCGAAGCGACTGAGGCGGTGCCGGGTCTTGCCAGCGGAGGACGCCTCAATGGGCGAAGTGCCAGTGAAGGCGGCGAAGTGGGCCTCTGAGCGGAAGACGCGCTGGCCGACAAGGCCGACGATTTGGCCGGCCGAGAGCGGGCCAAGGCCGCTGATGGCGATGAGGTCTGGGTAGTGCCGCTTTGACAGCTGTTCGATTTGTGCTGTGAGCGCGGCGAGTTCCTGGCGGATGGCCCGGAGGAGGCCGGCGAAGCGATGAATGGCGTCGAGGTAGGCCACCTCGACCTTCGACGAGGTGAGCGGTTCGTAGGCGATGAGGGCGGCCAGACCGTCTTTGGCGCCAAGGTCGGGAAGGAGGCGTTTGTAATCCGGTTCGAGGAAGGGGAGATAGGCGTGGATGCGGTTTACGAGACGAGTAGCATCGACGAGCAGCTCCTCACGGACGGCGACGAGGACGGCCAGGAGTTCTTCGGGGCCATCAGTTGGCGCCGCGACGCGAGGCAGTGCAGGGTCCTCGCGGAGGGCGACCCGAGCGATGGACAAGGCGTCGTCGTCGTCGGACTTATCACGGCGGCGAGCGGAGCGGCGGCCCTCGGCGGTCCAACGAGGGTTGATCTCGAAGACGGTGAACCCCCGGCTGGCGAGACAGCGGGCGAGGCCAGCGCCGTAGCTGCCAGTACCCTCGATGGCGAACTGGAGGGGCTGGTCAAGGCCAGCGGACCAGGAGAGGAAGGCTTCCCATCCTGCACGGTTGTTGTCCCCGGACCAGCGGTCCAGGGGCTGAGCGGCCTCGTTGACGGCACAGGCAACGAGCAGACGTTTGTGTGGATCGACGCCGATGGTGAGCATGGACAGCCTCCCGTAAAATGGAACGCAGACTCCCGGGCCGACGGCTCTCTCTTGTGTCGCGGGACAGAGGACAGGCTCCTATTAAGTCAGGCCCGGGAGTCTCAGCAGAAAGGCGACAAATCACCCCGAAGACACGAAGTCAGAGGGCCTACGGGTCAACCAGCTCCGCTGTGCGCGCTCCCATTGATACCAGAATCACCCGGCATCACGCCCGACCGTACAGAGAGAGGGCCAACCGAGACGGCGGCCTACCGCTTCCGGGCGATCACGTCCCGCGCGGCCTGGGCGATGCGGGCGGGCGTGAGGTCGAAGTAGTCCAGCAGTTCGTCCCACTTCCCACTCGTCCCGTAGCGGTCGACGCCGACGAAGGC